>CACZOE010000265.1 GCA_902782695.1 uncultured Lachnospiraceae bacterium
AGCCTCTTCAGTAAGCTCAACCACTATTACATCCGAATTCTCAGAGAGTTTTCTGGCAATCTCATCAAAATCCTCAACATGAACACCGGGGATACTGTTTATGAACACCTTAGTTCCGTTAAGTTTTTCTTTGTTTTTCTCAATAATCTTAATTACATTTTTAAATGTAGCACTCTCTATATCAGGGAACCGCTCCTGCATACCAGCATATTTCAGTATAGCAAGAGGTGTAATGTTCCTTCTTGTTCCAGAACGCATAAGAGCTTCATAAGAATATATGCTTCCATCTTCCGCACTGACAATCGGCTGGAAATAATAGTTGAGAAGATTCTGATCTATAATATTTTTAACAAGTTCATAGTCCTCTTTCTCATCTGTTGAGAGGCTTTCAAAAACAGCTTCGAATTTATCAAACTTCGCTCTCTTCATATGAGTGAGTTTTTCCTTAAGCTCAGATATGATCATATTTCTTCTGAGAGCCTCAAGTCCGAAGGAAACTGTCCTTATCCATCTTCTATATATATCATCATAACTTCTTGGCGTATTTCCATAGCAGATAGCTGAATAACCAAAGCATCTGCTGTCATTAAATACAGGAGTAAAAATATATATGCGTGGATTGCCTACAACATCAAACAGATCAGGAAGCATTTTTTCTGTATCAAAGGACAGATTCAGGCTTACCATATCCCCCATTCTGTCTTTACTGTATTTGATAGCATAGAGCATCTCATCAGGATATCCTTCATTTACAGGAAGCTCCCGGGTTCCCATATTTTCGATATCTTTTACAAGGCACAGATGAAAACTCTCCACTCCCTCTATCTGATATACATAAGAATATACAGCACTTATATAATCGAACACATCAGACTGCTCTATAAGTTCATCAAACATAGAGTTATTTAAAGAATAGAATCCCTCATCTGATAACTCAGTTCCCCAGTTAAGTCTTCTGATGCTTTTACCTGAACCAGATAATTCAGTACAGCCGCAGGTTTCACCATGTATAAGCTTTGATTTACCCATAAAAGGTTCAGGCGTCTTTTCTTCCTTAATGGATTCCAGCGCATCTACCACATAACTACCCAGTTCCTCTGCAGGAGTTTCATATGAAGTAAGAATCTTAGGACTACTCAAGCCTTCATCAGCCGTATCAGCACCTACAACAATTATATCATCAGGGACTCTTATCCCCTTTTCAGCGAGAGCTTTACATAGACCGATAGCCATGCAGTCATTAGCACAAACAACGCCCTCCGGCAGCGGATGGCCACAATTAAGCAGATAATCCAGACACTTCTCACCACTGTTGTACCAGAAATCACCTTCTACTACCCAATAATCCGGAACCTCCAGATCATGATCAGTCATTGCTTCTTTAAAAGCAGCAAGTCGCTGAAGCGAATGTGGATGATTCTTCTTACCACATAAAAATGCAAGATTTTTAAGTCCATGAGCCTCGATGAGATGGTTTGTAAGCTCCTTTACCGGAGTAAATCCATCTATGGACACACTATGAAAATATTTACTTTCAAGATCCACCACAAATACAGGCCCGTCATAACTATCATTGATCCTTGTCTCAAGTTCATCAGCAGCCCCTACTGTCTGAATAGTATCCTTCAGGATTACAATCCCATCGAAATATTTTGGATTCGCAAGAGTAAGAATATTTGTCTCTCCTCTTTCTCTCTCTGATACATCCTGATATTTCCTGTACATCGAAAATACACAGACGTCTTTTCTCATCTCAAAAGCACGTTTTGAAAAACCCGTTATAAATCTTCTCTGAAAACTCTCGTCACCCTGACCAACAAATACAGCTAGTCTTTTCCTTTTTTTTGCCATAATCCTTCTCCTATGATTTATTTAACAGATTCTTATATCCATCAAAGCACACAGATTACCTGTTAGAGCAACATAAACATTATTTGTCCCCTTAGGAACTTTCGTCTGACACTCGATAGAAATCCCCGCATTATCAGTGTCAAAGACTATGATATTTTTGTTTCTCCTAAATATCACTTCAGAATTAATTCCCTTTTTATTTCTTTCCTTCCATTTATCCCAGCCTTCAAAATCATCTTCCTTTTTCACCCTGAGCTTATTCTCAGCCTTAGGTTCCACTGTACAGTCATCCCCATTTAGACGTATACAGGAATATTCCAGATAATTCTTACCATTAACTGTTCCATCATCTTAATAGTTAATTTATCCTTTGTCTGAGAATATCCAGAAGCTGCAGAGCCTGATTTGAGATACTCCTCAACCATATTTCCATCTACAGCCTTTGATGCCAAATAAGCAACCTGAGACGCAGAGTTTGATAGGTTTTCAAGAGTATTATTCTTGAAACTGACGATACTGAAAATAAAAGCAACCACTGTCATGAGAAATGTAGAAAGTATTATTATAAGATTTATTCTCGTACCAATGGACATCCTGCCCTTCAGTTTTTTCATCGCAGCCTTCTCTTCATCAAAAGATATAGGCTTCTGTCTCCAGGATGAAAGCTTCGTATATTCCTTCACCTTTTTAGGAATAAATTTAATTATCAGCAAAGAAATACTAAGTGAAATAGTTTTATCGATCAGGTCTGTGATATAGGTAGCAACCATATGACAGCCAAAAACATCTAGTTTATAAGTCTGGGAAACCAATGCTGAAAAAGCCTTGACCACAGGTACATCCGAAGGAGATTCATAAAGAAACCAGGTTATGGCACCTCCAAAACCTCCACCAACCAGAGCTAGTACAAGCACAAAAAGAACAAGGTCTAAAAAGCTCTTTTTAGAAAATCTTTTCATTTCCTCATCCTTTTTTATTCTTTTATTCTTTTGGTAGGAAGAAAAATCACCAAAATAACCTGCAGACAGGACTGCTATCAACATGTTAAGAGATGCATAGAATACGGATTCACCATCCATAAAAAAATTTACTGCATTTGTTGTAAAAGCCGTAAGAAGCCCGGGAACTATTCCGCCCAAAGCTGAAGCGACGATAGTTCCTACAGTATCAATATAGATAGGAAGTCCAGCAGCCCTTACCACCATTGAAAGCAGGATATTAAGCAGAGTCGAGATCACCATCAGTGAAATAACCGCTGGATGGAAGATACTGTTTTTCCTTCGCTTAAAATAACGATTCATATAAGCATTCTCCCAGTTATACAAAACATGAAAGCAATAATTATTTTTGAGTTTTTATTCAAAGCAGAAAAGCTTTTTGATACATATGTAATAGTACCACAAAATCATATATATATCCATGACCAAACCCCTGGGGTCAGTGGTTACCTACTTTGATTTCAACCTGATTAGGTTCTTCTTCATTTTCATTATAACTATACTCTATCGTACCGGCCGTCTTCTCTATCATTACAAGAGACAGATTGTTATCAGATTCTCTGATATCATAAGGCTTACCCTTATAGCTGAATGTGATAACGCAGCTCTGATCCTGCATGGAATATTCAGCTTTCACACGGATATGAGGATCCTCATATTTAGGCAGGAGCAGCTGCTGAACAACCTCTTCAATAGCCAGACGGATACGGTATTTATCCGTAACTGAAACATCGTTCTGAAGGAAGTATCTCTCCAGCTTTGCACTGAACTCGATAAAGTCGTAGTTTCTACTGTCAATTACCTCTTCGAATACCTTCAGCTTCCTGATAAACCTTCTTGTAAGTTCCTTCTTAGGATTATCAAATATCTCATCAGGAGTACCCTCTTCATAAATACCTCCCTCATCCATATAGAAAACCCTGTTGGATATAGCCCTGGCAAATGTCATCTCATGCGTAACTATGATCATAGTCTTACCACTCTTAGACAGCTCACGTATTACCGCCTGTACTTCAGAAACCATGGTAGGATCAAGGGCACTTGTTGGCTCGTCCAGAAGAATAACCTCTGGATCCATACAGAGAGCTCTGGCTATGGCAACTCTCTGTTTCTGTCCACCGGAAAGCTCATCCGGGTAGGATAAAACCTTCTCGGCAAGACCTACTCTTTGAAGATAATGCACAGCAGTATCATAAGCCTCTTTTTTACTTTTCTTCAGCAGATCCATAGGAGCCAGCATCAGATTTTCTATAACTGTCAGATGGCCAAACAGATTGAAGGACTGAAATACCATGCCCATCTTCTGTCTGATCTTCCTGACATCAGCTCCCCTGGCGGTTATTTCTTCGCCACTTACAATTATCTGTCCGGAGGTAGGCTTCTCCAAAAGATTAATACACCTTAAAAATGTTGATTTACCAGTTCCAGAAGGGCCTATAACAGCTATAACATCACCATCATTTATAGTTACATTTACATCATTTAAAGGAGTCACTCCTTCAAATTCTTTTTTTAGATTCTTTATCTCAATCATCTGTCAGTACCCCCTTCAGGATGTCCTCTTTCTTACGTCTCTTCGGATTGATACCTATCTCTACTTTATTTACGATGAATGTAAGCAGGGCCCCGAGAATAAAGTATATGATTGCCACAGCAATAAGAGGGAAAAACGCCTCGTAGGTACGACCTCTTACGATATCGCCCATTTTGGTAAGATCCTGTACAGCGATATAACCCACAATGGCAGTTGCCTTCACAAGAGAAACCATCTCTCCTTTATACGAAGGAAGGAAATGTGGCAGAGCCTGTGGAAGTATAATCCTGAAGAAGCATCTCAGGTCACTATAACCCAGAGCATATGCAGCTTCAGTCTGTCCTTTATCTATGGCACCGACGCCAGTTTTAAGCATACCAAACACTCCCGAGCCGAAAACCAGTGTAAAGGCTATAACAGACACAACAGTTCCACTGATATCAGTTTTACCAAAAATGATATAGTAAAGGATCATGAGAAGTACTACTACCGGCATTCCCTGAACCAGCCATATAATAAATCCGGTTATTTTATTAGCTGCAACATTTCCATTTCTGCAAAGCATAAACAGGGCAAAGCCCAGCAACGTTCCAAAAATAATAGATAATACCGTAATAATGATGGTTGTTATAATACCGGATATAAAGAGTTTATATCTATCTTCACGGATAAATGTTTTATAAAAACTGGATTTCACATTTCCCAGGAAGCTGTTATCAGCCTCAGAGGTTCCTGCAGCCCGGACAACCAGAACATAATAAGCCGGATAATATTCTATAAAATCCATCTTTTCCTTACGTTCATCTGTAATAACGATGGAACCGCAGGCCATATCAGCCTTGCCAGACTCAACTGTTGCAAGAGCCGCCGCAAAATCCATTCCCGTAAAATTAACATGTACATCAAGTTCCTTAGCCATGAGAAGGATAATTTCTATATCAAATCCTGAGAGCTGTCCGCCCTCTCCCACATAGCTCATAGGCTGAAGTGTATCACAGGCAGCCACCTCGATGGTTCCATTAGTGCCCGGCCAGTCCTGTTCCGGAACTACCTTTACAGACTCATCAGCACCTGTCCATTTCTTCCAAAGCTCATCTTTGGTCTTATCGGGTATAGTATCATAGGCTTTCTGCCACTCGCTTACTCTTTCGTCTCCCTTGGTAAATGCTATACCAAAACCAGTCTTGCCAAGATCCTCTGGGAACACAGCAATCTCAGGGTCTTTATTAACTGCAAGGTCAGCTACCGCATTATTAAGAAATGCAGCATCAGTTTTTCTTGATTTAAGTCCAAGAAGCATATCAGCCAAGGATGTAAAATAAGTGAATTCCTTAACGTGAGGAACCCTTGAAGAAATAAGTTCTTCAAAAGGAGCTCCGGTAAGCATTGAAACTGTCTTTCCATTTAAATCCTGGAAACTTGTATACTCAGCTTCTGATACAGCTGCACCGTTTATCTTAGACTGGCTTTCAGCTATATCTTTAGAAAGCACTGCAAGAACGATACCACCGGTACTGGTAGGATTTGAAAAAAGAACCTCTTCTTTTCTTTCAGCAGTTACATTCATGTCAGTGGTGAAATCATATTTACCAGACTGAAGAGCCGGGATACGACCTGTAAAATCAACATCCCCCAGCTCCAGACTATAGCCTCTGTCTCTGCAGAAACGAACCACCAGATCTATGTCATAGCCTACATTTTTGCCATCTTTGATATAGGAAAAGGGAACATCTGTAGATGTTGTGATAACCTTAATGGTGCCATTTTCACCGGTAAGGCCATCCATATCAACCACTTTTTTGTCCTCATCCAGACTAAACCAGATTTCATCCATTTCCTGCATTGTTCCATCATCTTTGATCTTTGCAATAAATGCATTCAGTTCAGCACAAAGAGCGGCACTGTCAGGATCATTTTTTCTGAAGGCAAAGCTGTAATCCTGATTAGTAATACGTTCATGTATATAATCAATTTGGGGTTGCTCAGCATGTATCTGCCTTACACCAGGCTCATCCCCCAGATATGCATCTATTTTTCCGGAAAGCAGCGCGGCATTCAGGTCCGGATAACTGTTAAAGTACAGATACTCGCTGTCAGGAAAATATGTTTTGGCAGCATCCTCCATCAGAGTACCTGTAAGAACTCCAAGCTTCTTACCGTTATACTCCTGCCAGGCATGGGTCTCGGAACTTGGGTCTTCCGTACTCTCCTCAGCCCTGACTTTTAGACTTAATGAACCAAAAAGTATAGCTGTCAAAAGAACAGCCATCATCATTAAAAATCTATTTTTTATAAATGTGTTTTTCATGATATATTTCTCCCTCGTAGTTTAATTACGCATTAAAAACCCATCTTCAAAAAGTATAATATAAAAAGCATAACAAAAGTGCAACAAATCAAAAAAGGTGCCAAAAGAAACTTTTGACACCCTTATACTCATTCATGATATATATAATCCTTGTCATCATCAATTATTTCCAGCATATATCTGGCTATTTCGGAATCAAACTGAGTCCCTGAATTCTTTTTTATCTCCTCTCTTACAATATCCTGAGAAAGATATTTTCTGTAGCTTCTGTTAGAAGTCATAGCATCATAAGCATCTGCTACAGCAATGATACGCGCCTCCAGAGGTATATTTTCACCGGTCAGATTATCAGGATAACCTTTACCGTCAAACCTCTCATGATGCCAGCGGGCACCCTTTAAGAGTTCGGGTTTACTTTTGATTTTTGAGAGAATCTCATATCCTATAACAGGATGAGTTTTTATTATCTCATATTCTTCTTCACTCAGGCGTGCCGGTTTATTAATGATCTCGTTAGGCACTCCTATCTTCCCTATGTCATGAAGAAGTCCCATATAATAGATATTCTCACATTTTTCCTCGGACAGTCCCATCTTCTCGCTTATCATACGGGAATATAAAGCAACACGGATGGAATGACCGTTAGTATACTTGTCCTTCGCGTCTATCGTATTTGCAAGAGCTTCCATCACCTCTACAGAAAGATTCTTTGTCTCATTCTTTGCAATCACTGCTTCATTAGTAGCATTTATATTGTTAATGATGGTATAAAATGCCCATATAAACAGGAAAAGAATGATTATAGCAAAGAACTGAGCAGTCATATGGGGTTCATAACCGGCAAATTCATACAGGCAATAATCAACCGGATAATAAAACAGCAGGAACATAACCGGTGGAACCACAAACATTTTCTGATTAATATATATTATGTGGTCAGACATTTTTGCCAGTTCTTTGATAATGAGATTATAGATAAGAAATATGGCAATAACGAGAGCTATAAAATTTAACAAAACCATACAATTCTGGAATGTAGATGACACGGATGTTGTAATAGCCTTATTATCCGAGAGCCCTAAAACCACTGCATACATCAGATATACATATGTGACCAGTGACACGTATTTAGTCTTCAACATTTTTCCTACAAAGTACGAAAAAAGAAGCACAAATACAGTATATAAAATCCCCATTAACGAAGATATCAGTGCTACGCTAAAACGAGACAAATCGCCTAAAGAAGCATCCGAAGAATCACTCCCCATAAACATATTTTTTACAGGTTCCAGATCATACCCCTTATAAACAAATACAAAAACCACTATAACAACAGTTATTACAACAGATAAAAAGAACGCTACGGAGGGTTGTGTAACCAAGGTCATAATTGCGAGTTTCATCCGACTGGTTCCCTCTTTCAGAAAGCATCTCTTTAAAGAAAGATAAAACATCGAAATGAAAATACACAAAAAGATAATTCCGGATACACTGTTAATGGCCATTAATACCTTCTCCATAACAAATCCCTCCAAAAAATATAACATTTATTTTTCTTTTATAAGCCCCTGGTTATAGCATTCTATAAGTTCACACAGATCCGCTATCCTGTTTTTTATATCATCACCTGAATCCGTATCACATACCCGCAGTCTTGCAGGCATAACCTCTGTAATATGAATATCAGGAGAATTCTCCTCTCCGGCAACATATGGTTTATGCTCTGCCAGTGCCAGATGATGTGAATTAAATATAAGCGTATAGCCCGCAATTCCCGTTGTCTCATGATAGGCTTTGGAGAGACCTCCATCAATGATATACAACTTTCCATCAGCCTTAACAGGTTTTTCTCCCTTTTTTACCTGAACAGGAATATGTCCGTTAATGATATGAGCCTTCTCAGGATTTATTCCGAATTCCCTGAAAATCTTATCGCAATATTCAGCCTTCTTTGAATACTCATAATAACTGTTATTAAGCTCTATGCTAAGACTTTTATCTTCCAGGAAGATTCTTTCAAATATAGCCATCCTGTCTCTTCCAAACATAGGAGAAACAGGACCATTCCACAGATACCACATCAGATCAAGCGAGTCTGTTTTTTTTGGATCATCCTCTCTAAGAAAATATGCATCAATAACTTTAGAATTCAGATAATCCATAAGTGCTTTTCCTGAGTACACTCCATCAGGCCCATTCCATGAATGAAACTCTCCATCCTCATCCATAGGAATACAACCATGGAATAATAGGTTATTGTTACAAATCTTATAGGTAGAGCCATGCGAATACAGGAATCTGATGTGCTGCTGAAGTCTCTCAGAATGTAAAAACGAATATCTGAGATTATCTATAAGTTCCTGCTCCACATCAGTAAGCCTGTATGGATCATTCCAGTCAATAGTCGGGAAGTTAGTATCCAGCATCGGATAAATGTTTTCTCCGATAGTTACTGTGCCCTTGTCAATATCGATTTTATCAAGGAGAAGCCTTCCCTCCAGTTCATATTCAGGATGCCTCTTGATCAGCTGCCCCTCCAGCTTAAATTCAATGATAGTTATGGCCTTGTACATTTTCGCAACAAGGTCCGGATTGACAGAATCATATTTATTACTGTCCAGAAGATGAGGCTTGAAGCATTCACAAGGATCATCAGCATATACTTCAGCAGCAAACATTGAAAGTGGTCTAAGGTTTATACCATAGCCATCCTCAAGAACATCAAAGCTGTTATAGCTGGTTGCTATTCTAAGAACTGTAGCTATAGAAGCTTCATTTCCAGCTGCCGCACTCATCCAGCTGATATCATGATTCCCCCACTGAATATCAACATCGCTGAATTTCATGATTTCATCCATTACATAATCAGCTCTTGGACCTCTGTCGAATATGTCTCCGATTATATGCATCTTATCGATAAACAGGTTATGGATGAGATTACACATAGTTATAATAAAATCATCAGCAGCCTGAATCTCTATAATTGCATCCATTAAACCCTGATAATATTTGGCTTTATCAATAGAATCGTCTGCATTGATAAGCTCATTTATGGCATAACCGTAATCATCCGGGAGTTTCTTTCTCACCTTAGAACGGGTATACTTTGAATCCGCCACCCTGCAAAATCTAATCAAACGTTCTATGGTTTCACGATACCAGGCATCACCCGAAGGGGTTCCCGGAACCAGCACCTTATTACGTTTCAGTTTTGTCAGAGTTCTGTTGGGATAATAGATAAGATTTGCAAAGGATAACTGTTCCTCATAACTCATTTCATTTTCAAAAGAATCTCGTATCTTCGCTATTACAACACCAGAAGCACCTCTTACAAGGTTTCGAAAGCTCTGATACTCACCATGAATATCAGAAAAAAAGAATTCATTTCCCTTAGGAAGAGAAAGTATAGCTTTAAGATTTATAACCTCTGCTAATGCACTTCGCTTCGTAGGAAAGCTGTCACTAAGTAGTCTTAGATAATTAATATCCTGCATTTAAATCTCTCCTTCACTAATCCAGGAATCCCCCTGGAAATAACTACCATACAAATATAACATATTATTGATACTCTGAACAGAAAAAAGCCGCCATATTCGGCGGCTCTTTCTCGATTCAGCATTATCTCAACTGGCAGCGGCTTCAGATCTGATAATTCTTCGAATACTTTTCTCTGAAAGAAAGTACTCCTGGGCAAGTATCACTGTCGATACTCCGCTTCTGCTCTTATCGCATATCTCACGATTTCGCTCACTGTAATACTTCCTGGTTTCAGTCTGACTGCCCCAGTCTTTCTTTTCTACGCATGGAATATAAATATTCTCTCCACTGATATACTGCTGAATAGCTTCTATTAAATCTTGTGGCAGAACTTCTTCTGCTCTTATATAGCTCATTTTATCCTCCTCAAAATCTTGAATGTCTCATGGACATTCAACACTGAGAACAAGTATGTTCTCTGTGCTTCCGGGGATTCATCCGAGCTTAGTTCTATTCATTATTTATTTAAGCTCAGACTACTGAGCAATAACATATCTTCTCATATAAAATATTCTTCCTTTCTTAAAATACAAGGGCAACTGTTCCTAATCTGGAACTTTATAACATAATTGATTAAGAGTCAAGGATAAACTAAAATTATTTTATCTGTGAATATAGAGTCTCGTCATCTCTGGTTCATCATCTCCCTGCGCCATGCAGAAGAACTCCCAGCCATAACGCTCATAAAAGTTCTCATGATCAGTTACCAGATATATCGGTGATATTCCTTTTGACTTCATATCATCAACAACGAGATTAAGGAGTTTTCCGGCAATTCCCTGACAGCGATAGGCTTCCTCTGTATAAACCGCACATACATTAGGACTCAGGTCTTTTCTGTCATGGAAATCATTTTCAATAACTCCCAGACCACCAACGATTTTATCTCCGTCCATACACAGGTACCAGCCATACTCAACATTTCCGTCTAAATAATCATTCATACATTCCAGATAAGCTTCTGTTGGAACTCCCCACTTGCTATGGAACCACTCAGCAGCCTCTTCCTTAAGTTCCGGTTTTTTTCTTAATAT
>CACZOE010000266.1 GCA_902782695.1 uncultured Lachnospiraceae bacterium
GAAAAATGTTCTAGATGTGGAGAAATCAGAACTGTTGATATTGAGGAAAAAGGTCATAAGTGGAATACAGGTGTTATTCTTAGAGAATCAACTATAACATCAGAAGGTGTAATGCTTATAACATGTGAGAGTTGTGGTAATACTAAACTTGAAAGTATTCCTAAGCTTGAAAAGAATGAGATTAAACCTACAATAATTCCTACCGATAAATCAGACCCAACGCCTACGGCTGATCCAACATCTGTCCCGAATGAACAAATTCCAACAGCTCAGCCGACAACAGCTCCGACTATAGCGCCTTCTGCAACTCCGACTACAGAGCCGGAAAGAACAAATGTGGTAGAGGGTGTGGGAACTATTTCAGCAGATGGTACCACACTTACAGATTTAGATGGTACTACTTATCTCATTTCTGAAAAAATAACAGAAACAGATTTGGCTGAGAATGTTTCTATAGCAGATAAAGAAACAGACAGCAATTACAAAATAATAAAAACTACAAAGAAAAACGGTAAGGTTACTGGTGGTACAGTTGCTTATATGAAACCTTACAATAGTAATAGCAAGACTGCGAATATTAAGGCCACAGTAACAATATGCGGAGTAAAGTTCAAAGTAACAGAGGTAGGAGCAAATGCATTTAAGGGATGCAAGAATCTTACAAAGGTTACTATTGGTAAGAAGGTTATTCAGATTAAAAAGAATGCGTTCAGTGGATGTAAGAATCTGAAGACTATAATTATTAAATCAACAAATCTTAAAAAGATAGGAGCAAATGCATTTAAGGGAATTAATGCAAAAGCAAGTTTCAAGGTTCCTAAGAAAAAGCTTGCTAAGTATACTAATATGATTAGGAAGGCAAAGGCTCCTAAAAAAGCAACTATAACTGAATAATACTATACAGAGCCGGTCGAATGACCGGCTCGTTGATTTCATCTATATTATAATGATTTAATTGCTACTCTCAGTTCTACAACCACACCTATGATTCTAAAACTTTCATCATTTGTTACATCGATATCTTTATAATCGGGATTCAATGAATGGAGTAGCTGTTTATTTCCTTTCTTGATGTACTTTTTGCATAGTGCTTCATCTTCATTTATGGAAGCTATTATGATATCCCCATTTTCAGCGGTATCAGAGCTTAGAACAATTACAGTATCACCGTCATACATTCGAGGCTCCATCGAATTTCCCTTGATCTTAAGCCCGAAGAATTCACCATGTTTAGTCATGGATTCCGGTATTTCAATATAATCAAGGACATCTTCTATTGCATCTATTGGTTCTCCTGCAGCAACCTTTCCAAGGATAGGAATCCGAATAGAAGGGTAAACCATTGAAACCATTATCTCACTTTCGCCTTCTAGGATAGTGACCTTTTCGTCAAGCATATTAATCAGAGAGGTAAAATCCATTGACATGCCAATGGCGGCCTTCTTTATGGTTTCAAGGGATGGACATATCATTTTCTTTGTTGTCGGATGGCTGTTCATTTCAAGACGGCTGACATATTGCTTGCTGATTCCACTTCTTCTAGCAAATTCATCCATGCTTATCCCGTGTTCATTTCTGTAGTTTTTTATAAACTGACCTAGACGCATTTTTTCGATTCCTTTCGAGTAGTATATTATTAGAATCAGAATGTGTTGTCAACGGTTTGATAAAATCAACAAAGTGAAAATTGTTAATACCATAATAGAAGAGTAGTATATTCTATGTATAATTGAAAAAGAGGTGGGATGCGGTTTCTGGTTCTCTCGTAAAGAGGGGAGTGGTGCCTATGTCAACAATGGAAGTACTTACGTTACTTTTACTAATTGTAACATTCCTGGCTTACATAGATGATCATAAAAGGAAATAAGCGTCCTGTACCTTCGAAAGTAGGACGCTTATTTTATAATAAGTGTTAATACATTAAGAGGGCAATCGGAAACCTGCCCTTTCCGTTCCTCTTGAGTAGATTATATATTAGAGTGGTTGAGAAATCAATCACTCTTTTAAATTGTGACAAAACGACATAAAACGACAGAAGGTGTGTCAAAAGGTACTTTTGACACCCACATCATAATATAAAGTAAGATCATCCATGAAACATTTCAGATACATTCATCCATTATTCTAAGTAAGTATTTTATGAAATGTTTGGAGGGATGGATGATGATAATCATTTGGTATGTTGCTTTAGCAGTGTTGCTGTTTTTTGGGGCAAAGGTTTGTAAGAAAAAGACCTGGAACGAGGAGAATATGTCCTTCAATCAGACTAAAGCATATCTGGGCTTTTGTGCGGTTATTATTGTGTTTCACCACATGTCCCAGGCTACATGTGCATCGTGGCTTGATCCTCGATACATCAGACATGGGCTTGACATATTTGTAACAGCCGGTTATCCGATGGTGGCAATGTTTTTCTTTTGTTCAGGGTATGGCCTGTATAAAAGTGCTAAAACAAAGCCGGACTTTTTTGAGCGTTTTATTCCTGCGAGAATTATTCCTATCCTGATTCCAACATTACTTACAACTCTTGTATATATATTTTTCATGTACTGGAGAC
>CACZOE010000267.1 GCA_902782695.1 uncultured Lachnospiraceae bacterium
AGAAGATAAATGTAAGCGCTATAGTATTTTTATTACTGATGGCAATATTCTCATTTTCAAGTCTTGTGAAAATCGATATTGATGGAGAGGCAGTTCAGCTGGCTGGAGTAACTATAATCTTTGGTATCGTGGGCTTCTTTGTAAATAATAAGAAGACCGATGGAAAGATGGAAGGGCTGAGAATTAAGGAGTTCCCTGGCTGCCTAAAGAGTAAGAAGGTTATAATCCTTGTACTTATGCCTATAGTTCTAGATATCGTAACTTTTATGATAGAGAAATGCGTCTTTCCTGAAGTGCTTCAGCACATAAAGGATAGAACAGATTTTGTAAATACATCACAGATTCCGGTGGCACTTATAGAACTGGCAATTGCAGCATTGGGAGAGGAGATAGCCTGGAGAGCATTCTTCCAGAAGCAGTCGACAAAAGTGACTGGTTTTATACCGGCGTTACTTATAACCTCTATTCTTTTTGCAATCTGCCATTTTAATGCCGACACTCCTGTGGTTGTAGCTATTGACTTAGGAGAAATATTTATCAACTCTATATTTTATGGACTGATATTTAAAGAGACCGATAATGCATGGTGCAGCTGGCTGTCTCATTTCCTGGCAAATGTAGTTGCTATGCTGTTGTTTATATTCATGTTATAAAGCTATAGATAAATATACCCATAGTATCGTTGTAATAAGAGAGGGTAATTGCTATACTTATCTAAGTGGTAAATACCAGCCGAAATTTATAGTTTGGCCGAGAAGATAAGTGAGTAGAAGATGGAATTAAGGGTAAAGAAAATACCTAAAGAAGAGCCTGAACTCATGGAGATCAGGTGTCACAAGATAACGGACGATGTCCAGGAAATCATTTCCTTCGTTAAGTCCAGACAGGGGCAACTAAGCGCTGAGAAGGATGGACAGAAGATGGAAGTTGCTCTGATAGATGTTTTTTATGCGGAGTCTGTGGACAATCGTCTGTTTATTTATACTGCGAAGGACAGCTTCGAGATTCGGCTGAAGCTTTATGAATTAGAGGATATGCTGAAGGGCAGGACATTTATCAGGGTACAGAAGGGAATGCTTCTTAACCTGATGAAGGTGAAATCCATAAGGCCTGCGCTCAGTGGAAGATATACGGCACTTCTTAAGAATGATGAGGAGATAGTTATCTCCAGGAAATATGTTCCCGTACTTAAGAAGGCATTGAAGGGTGGTGATGATTGATGAAGTTTAGAGATAGACTAATTGAAGCCATGAGGATTTATTTTATTCTGGTAACCTTTATTACAATTCTCCTGCTGATCATCGGTCTTGCCTTTGATGGAGACAGAACCTTTGGATATGAGGTGTTCCTGTCGCCCCTTATATACGCAGCGATTGGTGTGCTGCCGGCACTTTTTCTTTATTCGGAGAAGGAACTGAGTATGACCAGACTTATCATCAAAAACATTTTACAGTTGGCGATAATTGAAGCAATTGTTATGGTGCTGGTATTTACAAAGGACACAATCCCGTCTGAAAAGAAGAGCGTTGTAATAAGTATAGCTGTAGGAATTGCGGTGATATATGTGCTGACCATGGTGGTGGAATATATATTTGAACTATCCCAGTCAAAGGCCATGAACGAGTCGCTGGAGAAATATCAGAAGAGTGTTAGTAAATAGTGAGTTAAAAGGGGAAAAGTATGGATAAAAGATTTAAGATATGGCCGGATTATAGTAATTGCATAGCGAATCTCCCCAATTCAATTATGAAATATTTTGGTGTGGATACAGTTGGAGAAACGCTACCACTTTTAGATAAATATCTGGATAGGGAATATAAAAATGTTATTGTTCTCCTTCTTGATGGTATGGGAATAAATATCATAGAAGGAAATCTGGAGGAGGATGGATTTTTCCGATCACATCTTGCGGGACAGCACAGTTCCACATTTCCTCCTACAACGGTGGCTGCCACAACATCTATCCTGAATGGAAAGATGCCAAATGAGCATGCCTGGCTTGGTTGGGATTGTTACTATCCGCAGGTGGATAAAAATATAACGGTGTTCTTCAATCTTGAACAAGGAACAGATAAGCCGGCGGCAGATTATAATGTTCCATACACATATACAGGTTATGAAAATGTGTTTGATAGATTTCAGAAGGCTGGAAAGGTGGCGCATTTTGTTGCGCCATTTATAGAGCCATATCCAAATAGTATTGAGCTGATTACTGACAGGGTTAGGGAGATTGCCGCAGGACCTGAAAAGAAATACATTTACGCCTATTATGATGAGCCGGATACAATCATGCATAAAACCGGAAGTTTCTGTGAGGATGCCCGAAATATGGTCAGAAATTTGGAACAGCAGGTTAGTAAAATGTGTGAGGAGCTGGAAGATTCACTGGTGATTATTACAGCTGATCATGGTCATCTGAATACCAGAGGAGTATGCATTGAGGACTATCCAACAATTATGGAATGTCTGGTGAGAATGCCATCCATTGAACCAAGAGCGCTTAATCTCTTTATCAAAGACGGACTAAAAGAACAGTTTGAAAATGAGTTTAATAAATTCTTCGCAGAGGACTTTGTGCTTATGACAAAGCAGGAGGTTATCGACAGTCAGCTATTTGGTACAGGAAAAGAACATGAGTGCTTCAGAGGCATGCTGGGTGACTATCTGGCTGTGGCAACAGGTGACCTCACCATATTCAATACTAAAGAAGAGGCGGAGAAGTTCATAAGTGTTCATGCGGGACTGACTAAAGAAGAGATGGAGATACCACTGATCGTGGTGCGTTAAAGTTTTTAGTGGTGCGTTATTGTTTTTAATAGATGAAAAGTAATGAGAAAACATCTAAAAATCTAATTATATATTTATGAATATACTTTAGAAATTAACCGGAAGGAAAAGACTATGCTTGAAACAGGAATTAAAGGAAAACAGGAATTACAGGTAACAGAAAATAATACAGCAAATAAAGTAGGAAGTGGCGGACTGGAAGTGTTTGCGACTCCTGCAATGATTGCATTAGCAGAGAAGACAGCTTTGGAAAGCGTTTCAGAATATCTGGAAGAGGGACAGAGTACAGTTGGAA
>CACZOE010000268.1 GCA_902782695.1 uncultured Lachnospiraceae bacterium
GGCTAAAATGATACATAACTAAATTGAAAGACTTATTTTCAAGAGGGAGCGATTATGAGGGTTAATATTGAAACTGAAAGACAGGATTTGTTTGATGTTAGTATTCTTATAGGAATGAGGATACATATAAAAGGAAGAGTAACTGAAAATGCATTAAAGAAGGCTTTTGAAAACGCAGTGAAAACTCATGAGATTCTCGGAATGCGTGTTGGGTTAGATGATGAAAATGTAGCTTACTATGAAACTGCTCATAACTCTCCGGATAATCCAAACCATGAGGACAGTAAAATAGAAAACAAAAATGTACTGACTTTTTGTACTGATAACTGGTTGGATATAATAAAGAGAGAAGAAAAGAAGCGGTTCAGGATAGAAGAAGGAGAATTTCTAAAAGCCTTTGTATATGAAATGGATGAGGGCGGCTGTGGTATTCTTTTTCTGATGCATCATCTAGGCGGTGATGGAAAGTCTCTGGTATACTTTATTGAAACATTTATGAATGAATTATCAGGTCTAAACAGCAACGAGTTGGTAGAGAATGAAAAGGTATTAGAAATTCGTACCATTCCGGCTGGCGATATGAGTGAAGAAGCGCTTAAAGATAAAATTGGTCCCCTTGCAATAGTTCCAAAGATTTATAATGCCAAGTGGCAGAAGGAAGAGAAAAGGAGAACCTTTGATTTTTCTGATCTGGATGAGGCTTACGAAACTTATTGGAATGATAAGAGTTCTTCTATACAGGAATATGTCATATCCCCTGAAAGGGTATCAAAAATCCTTTCAAGATGTAAGGAATGGAATATTGGATTTACTGCATATTTAACGACTTCTTTTCTGAGGTGGAAAGGTACCAGGATGGACATAGGATATGCGGTTGATGCAAGAGAAGATGGCAACAGAAGTATGGGTAATCAGGCTACAGGTATATCCATAAAATATGCATATAACTATGATAAATCATTTAAATATAATGCCATTAAGGTACAAAAGCTGATGACTAAGAAACTGGAGGATGACGAGGCAAGACTTTTTGTTCTTTCATTTATGGCGGCCTTTGATAATTCGCTTCTTGATGCTCTTAACCTGGAGCATGCAGGAACATTTAGCAGCAAGACGTCAAAAAAACTTGCCAATTTGCTGGGCTATGGAAAGAAGACTAAGGATCTTTCTATTACTAATCTTACCAGACTTGACATCCCGGATATATATGGAGATTTTAAACTGGATTATTTCTCCTTCATTCCGCCTGTAATTTCTTATGGAAAAAATGTAGTAGGTCTGGCTACATTGGGTGACTGTACAGTGATGACTCTCCATAGAGTCAAGTGATCTATATAACTTAAGATGTTTATCAATAAAGTAATTATAGCTATATAAAATGGAGGGGTTACATGAAGGTATATGAAAAACTTATGGAAGTAAAGGACGAGGATTATAAGGAGTTTCAGGCGAAGCTTGTTCCAAATATTTCTCCGGATTTAATAATAGGTGTAAGGACTCCGCAGATGAGAAGTGTAGCAAAGGATGTGTTTTCCAGTGATGAGAGAGATACATTTCTGGAGGAACTTCCACATAAATACTATGAGGAAAATCTGGTTCATTTTTTTATCCTTGCCTTGATAAAGGATTTTGACGAATGTGTGAGAAGAGTAGAGGAATTCCTTCCCTATGTTGACTGCTGGCCGGTATCAGATCAGGCCACTCCTAAGTCCTTTAAAAAGAATCATGAGAGGCTGCTGCCATATATCAAAAAATGGATAGCATCGGATCATGTTTATACAGCTCGTTTCGGAATTCGAATGCTGATGAATGAATTCCTGGGAGAGGATTTTAAGGAAGAATATCTGGAACTGGTAGCTTCAAAGAAGGGTGATGATTATTATCTGAAGATGATGGTAGCATGGTATTTTGCCACAGCCCTGGCAAAGAGGTATGATGAAGCTGTCAAATATATCGAAGAACGCAGGCTGGATGAATGGGTGCATAAAAAATCTATTCAGAAGGCAGTAGAGAGTTATAGAGTTACAGATGAACATAAGGAATATCTAAAGAGCTTCAGATGAGTTAATAAAAAGATAAAGCCTTGCAAGATTTAGATCTGCAAGGCATTTTCTTTATAAAAAACTAGTTAAGACCTGTCCACTGCCACTCAGCAACTTCAGGCATATCGATACCTACATCATGGATGTATGTCTTATGCTCAACAAGCTTATCCTTCATCTTCTGAACAAGGAATGCTCCCTTGTTTCCAAGTGATGGAAGATGATTGATCATAGCGATTACAAGGTTGAAACGGTCAATCTTATTCTGAACTCTCATATCGAATGGAGTTGTGATTGTACCTTCTTCATGA
>CACZOE010000269.1 GCA_902782695.1 uncultured Lachnospiraceae bacterium
GAAGGAAATGATTACTATAGAAATCACCAGTATAAGTACTGCAAATATAAGTATAATTGCTATTACGATCATTGGAAGGAACTGTGAACCACCTCTCATCATCTGCCAGTTCATAAGCAGATAAGTTGTATAGTTTCTCTCAGGATTACTCTTTGCTATATCCACTATTTCATCCTTGTAAGCATTTCCGATTTTTTTCTCTATATCATCAGTTTTTATAGTGCCATCTTCAAGTCTTTTCTCGTCGACTCTTCCCTTATGTGCAATGTATGATACTGCAAAGTTTGCCTGATCCTTTTCAAATGTTTCATACATTTCCTGTGAAATCATCACGCTGTATGCAGTGATATTCATGGTCGAACAGAAGTATGGATCTTCAATATAACCAGCTACATTAAATTCATATACATCTTCATCAAACTGAAGCTCTATTATATCGCCTTCTTTAAATGTTGTATGAAGGTTAAAAGGAAGTAATATGTCGTCCTTCTTACATTCACTTACAGGTCTTTTCACATTCATTATATTCTGTTCTTCATCGAAGCTGTGTGCCAGGAACCAATAATCCATAAATTCCTTGTCACCCTTCTTCCTATACTTACAGTGAATACTCAGAAGCGGAGTTTGCTCATAAGATGTGATTTCTTCCTGATCCTTAAAAACTTTTTCAGCTGCCTCTGTTTCCTCATCACTATCGCCACAGTAAAGAATTACGTGACCACCATTTATATCAGCAAATGTATTATCCAGAACGTGTCCAACTCCTGTGATAGCTGAAGCACAGTCAAAGATGAGGAATGCTGCCAGGAAGGTGAGGATGAGGAAAGTGATCATGTCACCCTTCTGCTTTTTCATATTATCTTTTGCAATCTTGAATAGTTTATACATTTTTTATTCTCCCCGGACGCCTTTCATCTGACTAAATGTTTTTTCGACATCTCACGCATCTGTCAAAAGACTTTTCTCGACATCGCTCCCGCTCGGTTTGGGTCCCCTAGCGGATGCTAAGCTCTAACTTCGCATTCCATGCTCGTTAATCGCTAAGCACCGAGTCCCAAAACGGTCTCGAAAAGTATTTGCAGATGCTATGTATATGTATTGCTTAGTTACGAGACCCGCACTGGTCTCAAAAACATTTGTCAGATTCAAGGCTGTTTCTCTATAAAAAACCACCTTGTTATTTATCCTTAAATTACCAGCCCATATCCTGGAGGAAGTCCTTCAGTTTTCTGTGTCTTTCGAGGGCTTCGGCCTGGTGTGGGTTTGTTTCATCTTTGTAGTCGCCTACGTATGGGCCGAGGTTGCATTCGTCTGAGATGACTCCGTCGGCCAGGTAGATGATTCGGTTTCCTCTTTCGGCTGCTTTTACTGTATGTGTTACCATCACTATGCTCTGACCCTGGTTATTTAGCTCGGTCATGATATCCAGAACGTTGATGGTGTTCTGTGAGTTAAGGGCACCTGTAGGCTCGTCTGCGAAGAGTACCTCAGGTTCGTTTATAACTCCTCTTACAACTGCTACTCTCTGCTGCTGTCCACCTGAGAGCTGTGTTGGGAACTTGCGCCAGTCGTTATTTGATATTTCTACTTTTTCCAGGAGGTTCTTTGCTCTGGCTGCAAGTGCTTTACGATCCTTGGTTTTCAGCAGGCCGCTTACCATTACGTTATCGAGAGCGCTCATTGAATCATTCAGATAATTCTGCTGGAAGACGAAGCCTGCATGATTTCTTCTGAAAAGCGCCAGCTTGTCGTTACTGAATTTTGATATTTCAATTCCGTCTCCATCAGATGATTTCTTTGATCTCAGCTTTTTGTTATCCTCGTCTACGTAGTAGGTAATGGAACCAAGTGAAGGTCTGTCCATTCCTGAAAGTGCATACAGAAGTGTGCTCTTTCCTGATCCCGAATTTCCCATTACTACTGTGAAGTCGCCTTTATATATGCTGAGATTCAGATTTTTCAGCACATGCTGCTGAACTGTCTCATTTGAAAATGTCTTAGATAAATCTTTTGCTGTAAGAATAATTTCGTTTCTCATCTTAACCACCTTTTCTTTCCTATTATATAAAAAACTTCCGCGTCATTGTTGTTGATGTTAATATACAACAACCCTGCGCGGAAGTCTTAACCTGTTTCTTCTGTATTTCTTAATTGATTCTTAAATAAGAATCTTAATTAATTACTTATATACTCTTCTTGGAGTCTTCTATGGCATTTATTACTTTATCACACCACTCGTCAAATTCCGGATCCTCAACCTGACATTCAGGATGGGATAATACATAGCTAAGTGCGATTCTTACCCCCTGGTCAAACCTTACTGTTGTTTCCATATCGGGAACAACCCTCTTTAATTTACTATTATCAAATACAACAGAAACAGATTTGTCACCAGTCAGACTGCCTTCAAAATCAAATCCATATTTGTCTCCGACAGCACTGAGGTAATCAGAAGAGATATGATAAGCTTTTAGTTCTACATTTAAAGCATCTGCAATAGTCTGATATATCTGATTCCAGGTAAGGGTTTCATCACCTGTTATCTGGAATGCCTCGCCGATAGCGTGTCTGTTACCCATGAGACCTGTATAGCCTATGGCAAAGTCCTTGTTAAATGTAACAGTCCAGAGTGAAGTTCCATCACCCTGAATGATAACCGGTTTTCCTTCCATCATACGCTTTATCACCTGATAGAAGCCCTTCTTTCCATGAACTCCCAGTGGTACTTTTCTCTCATCATAGGTATGACTCGGTCTGACAATAGTTACCGGGAAACCTTCTTCACGATATTTCTTCATCAGAAATTCTTCACAGGCTATTTTATTTCTTGAGTACTCCCAATGTGGGTTGGCAAGTGTAGTGCCCTCAGTAATTATATAATTAGCAGCAGGTTTATTATATGCAGAAGCAGAGCTTATATACATATATTGTTTTGTCTTTCCCTTAAACAGTCTGTAATCACGCTCGACCTGATCCAGTGTGAAACCGATGAATTCACTTACTACGTCAAACTCCATTCCCTCAAGAGCCTTGGCAGCTGCGGCCTCATCCGATATATCACAGATGATCTGATGCACGCCCTCCGGAACTACATCCTTTCGATTTCCTCGATTAAGCAGCCATACCTCCCAGCCAAGTTCCAAGCTAAGTCTCTTAACTATCGCAGTACTGATAGTTCCTGTACCACCTATAAATAACGCCTTCATACACTTCTCCTTCCTTCCTGCATATAACAACCATCCCTAAATACTAGATCATAAGCTCGTATATCTTCGTACAGTCTTCTTCGTTTAATGTAACAAAACCGGATATTTTTCCATCTCTTCCATCACCACGGCAGAGTACTTCAACCAGCTTTGGTATATCTTCTTTCTTAGCTCCCAGCTCTTCAAAATTCTTTGGCATTCCAAGAGATATAAGGAAGCTTCTGAAGGCTTCGATTCCTTCCATTGCAGTAACCTCAGGATGATCAAAATCCATCTGGCAGCCCCATACACGGACAGCAACTTTTGCAAATCTCATTACGTCATGATTCATTACGTATTTGAATACTGCCGGCATAGTTACAGCAAGTCCTGCTCCGTGAGCACAGTCATAAAGTGCTGACAGCTCATGCTCTATGTTATGACTGTTCCAGTCCTGACTTCTTCCAACACCACAGGTATTATTGTGAGCAACCATTCCTGCCCACATAATATTTGCTCTTGCCTCATAATTATCAGGATCAGCTATAACTCTCGGTCCCTCGTGCTTCATGGTAAGAAGCAGACCTTCTATAAGTCTGTCAGTAACCTCAACCTCTTTTGTATTTGTCAGATATCTCTCATAGAGATGAGCCATTATATCTGTAATACCTGCAGCAGTCTGATGTGGTGGCAGAGTCTGTGTAAGTGCAGGATTCAGAATACTGAACTTAGGACGGATGGCATTTCCGCTTGCACCACGTTTAAACATTCCTTCTTCTTTTGTGATAACTGAGTCAGGACTTCCTTCGCTTCCTGCAGCAGCTATAGTGAGAATAGTTCCTACCGGAAGAGCTTTTTCTATAGGCTTTCCACTATAGAAATCCCAGAAATCTCCATCATAAACCACTCCTGCTGCTATAGCCTTTGAGGAATCTATAACACTTCCGCCTCCAACTGCGAGAATAAAATCCACATTCTCCTTTTTACAAAGCTCTATCCCCTCATAAACAAGCCCGCTTCTCGGATTTGGCTTTACACCGCCAAGCATCACATAATCGATACCTTCTTTTTTTAGAGACTCCTCAACCCTGTCGAGAAGCCCTGAACTTTTAGCACTCTTTCCACCAAAATGAACTAGTACTTTACTGCCGCCGAACTTCTTTACATACTCTCCTGCCTGAAGCTCTGTGTCCTTACCAAAAACGAAAAATGTTGGTGAATAAAATGTAAAATTTTCCATAAATCAAACCCCTTTCTATTCTTTTTACACCATATCACATACGGATTGCTTTTAGCTAAAGCAAATACCGTAATTCCAGATTCATTATCACATTTTTTTTAATATAATTAACAGAATATATTTATTGTATTTTGACCATTTTTTGTTATTATTATATTTAAGTAAGCAAGCAAAAAATCATGTAAAAATGGGATGATTATTATTTTATCTAGGGATGATTTATGGAAAAAGAAATAATTAACTACTCGTACATTCACGGGGTTGCTATAGCTGATAAGAATGTTCCTACCAGCTTCCCTTCTCATTGGCATAATTCTGCCGAATTTACCCTCATTCTAAAGAACGGCTGCCGTTATACCATCGGTGACGAAGCATTTCAGCCTGAAGTTGGAGACCTTCTTTTCGTGTGGCCCAGAGAACTTCACGAGATCAGATATGCACCTGAAGACGGATACATACTGCTTCAGTTTTCTTCAGGTCTCGTTGAGAGTAATACCGATATAGCAACTGCTATCAGATTCTTAAGCAAGTGTCACCATCTTTCTGCAAAGGAAGAGCCTGAACT
This sequence comes from uncultured Lachnospiraceae bacterium, assembly GCA_902782695.1. Lineage (GTDB taxonomy): Bacteria > Bacillota > Clostridia > Lachnospirales > Lachnospiraceae > Eubacterium_Q. The sequence continues at coordinate 4,991 of CACZOE010000269.1, forward strand.
CGCCAAACAAATCTCAGATTATATATATGAATTTAATAATACCTATAATAATGAACAGTACTTCATTGAAACAAAATGTAAAATAATCGTTTACAATATACTGCTTCTGATAGGTGAATATGTGATGAAGGAACATCGGGAGCTGATCGGTAATACCCAGTTCTCACCTGCCACCTGGAACTATATCCGAACTGCCTGCAGCTATATATCAGAGCACTCTTCTGAGGATATTTCCCAGGCAGATGTAGCCTCCGTAACAGGGCTTAGTCCCTTCTATTTTTCAAAAATATTTAAGGAATATACACAAATGTCATTTCCTGCATATCTGGCCAATATCCGGGTCCAGAATGCTATCAACCTTCTGGCCAGTGAGGATCTGTCTATTACTGACTGTGCATTTATGGCAGGATTTCAGTCTACGACTACATTTAATAAACTATTCCGTGAAGCTATAGGATGTACGCCAAGAGAGTACAGAAAGCTCCACTCTGCTACTCAATAATCAAAAAAGGAGATGCGAAAATGAAAACTAATGAACTTATCAGTTATATAGAGGGAGGCCAGCTGGATGACAGACTTCTGGATGTTTATCTGGACGAGACAAGAATCCCCTATCAGAAAGACCGCTATATCAAGGCTATAAAAAGCTATGAGGACATATATAAAGATACTGACAGCTACACAGATGAGGTAAGCCTAATCAGCGCTCCCGGTCGTACAGAGGTCGGAGGAAACCATACAGATCATCAGCATGGCCAGGTACTTGCTGCATCGATTAATGATGATGCCCTTGCTGTAGTAGGAGCATCAGGCACAAATATGGTTAACATAAAATCAGAAGGCTATGATATGATTTCCTTCTCCCTTGAGGACATTTCCAAAAATCCTGATGAGGAAGGTACCACTCTCGCACTTATAAAGGGTGTGATCGCAGGATGTCTTGACCGTGGATATAAAACCGGTGGTTTTAGTGCCTACATAACCAGTGATGTACTGGGTGGTTCCGGTCTGTCTTCCTCCGCAGCCTTTGAGACTGTTATCGGAAATATAATCTCATATCTGTTTAATGATGGAACTATCGATGATGTAACCATTGCCATCATAGGTCAGTATGCAGAGAATTATTATTTTGGAAAACCATGTGGTCTCATGGACCAGATGGCCTGCTCAGTCGGAAGTCTGTGTCATATAGATTTCGGAGTTTCAGATGATAAACCAGCCATAGAAAAAATTGAACTGGACATGAATAAGGAAGGCTACTCTCTATGTATAACAGATACTAAAGGAAGCCATGCTGATCTGACTCCAGACTATGCAGCAGTTCCTAGTGAAATGAAATCAGTGGCTGCTTATTTTGGAAAGGACTACCTTATAGAAGTTCCAGAGGATGAGGTTATAGAAAACATCCCTGTCCTTCGTCAAAAACTGGGGGACAGAGCTGTTCTTCGTGCCCTGCATTTTTATGATGAAAATAAAAGAGTTGCTGACGAAGCAGAGGCTCTCAAAAATGGCGATTTTAATGCATTTTTAAATACTGTGAAAGCATCTGGCAACTCTTCTTTCAAATTCCTTCAGAATGTATATACCAGCAGAGATATAGAGCATCAGAATGTATCCATAGCTCTCTGCATAAGCGAAAGAGTTCTTAATACAAACAGTAAGGAAAGCTATGGAGTATGCCGGGTTCACGGTGGTGGATTTGCCGGTACCATTCAGGCATTTGTAAGAAATGACATAGTTCCTTCCTATAGAGAAACCCTCGATAAGGTATTCGGTGAGGGCGCCTGCGCTGTTCTAAAGATTCGTAAATATGGCGGAATAAAGATACTGTAACTAAATTAAAAAGAGGTAATACGATATGAAAAATATAAGCAATCTGATAAAAGAACTTGTAGAATATGGAAAAACCTCAGGACTTATAGCAGGTGATGACATAGTATACTCCACTAACAAGCTGCTGGAGTTTTTCAAGGTGGATGAATATAGTCCTGAAGCCTCTGAAGAAAGCACTTCTTCTGACGAATCCCGTGAACTATGTGTGATTCTGGATGATATGATGGACTACGCCAAAGAAAACGGACTGATGGAAAATGATACCATCACATATCGTGATTTATATGATACAGCTATCATGGGACAGATAACACCTCCACCTTCTGTGGTAAGAAGGAAATTTTATGAGATATATGACAAGTCTGCCCAGAGTGCAACTGACTACTACTATAGTTTCAGTAAAGCAACTAACTATATAAGAACAGATAGAATTGCTAAGGACGAAAAATGGGTAACTGCCACTGAGTTCGGCGATCTGGATATAACCATAAATCTTTCCAAACCTGAAAAGGATCCCAGAGATATAGCTGCGGCAGGAAAAGCTAAAAAATCAGGCTATCCTTCCTGTCTTCTATGCCTCGAAAACGAAGGCTATGCAGGACATTTCTCTCATCCTGCCAGACAGAATCACAGAGTTATCCCAATTACTCTTGACGGCGAACAGTACTACCTTCAGTATAGCCCTTATGTATATTATAATGAGCACTGCATCATATTTAATGAAAAACATACTCCTATGAAGATAGACCGCTCCACTATGAAAAAGCTTCTATCCTTTGTGGAAATGTTTCCTCATTATACAGCTGGTTCAAATGCCGACCTGCCTATAGTTGGCGGTTCAATACTCTCCCACGATCATTTCCAGGGAGGCGGTTATGAATTTCCGATGGTTCGTGCTCCTTATGAGAAGGAATTTGAGATAAAAGGATATGAAGATATCCATGCCGGAATAATCAAATGGCCTCTTTCAACCATCCGTCTGCAGGGAAAAGATATAGACCGGATCGTTGAACTGGCTGATCACATATTAGGTAAGTGGAGAAGCTATACAGATAAGGCCGCCTTTATACTGGCTGAGACAGATGGTGTTCCTCATAATACCATCACACCGATAGCAAGAATGAGAAATATCGAAGCTGATCTGGAGGGTGAAGAAAACAAAGTCTTTGAACTGGACCTTGTTCTCAGAAATAATATTACAACGGATGAGCATCCTCTTGGAGTTTATCATCCTCACGCTCAGTATCACCATATAAAGAAAGAAAACATCGGACTCATTGAAGTTATGGGTCTGGCTGTACTTCCATCAAGACTTAAGAAGGAAATGGCTGTGCTTGAACAGATAATAACAGATGGTGGCAGCCTGTACGAAGAAGAAAGCATCAGCAGTCACACAGACTGGGCAGCTAAGTTCCTTCCAAAATATGGTTATAAAGTAGACGAAAAGGGATATGTTATAAAACCTGAAGAAACAGGGGAAGAAAAGGCTGATAATACCAAAGGTCAGACCGTAAGAAGTATTCTTCAAAATGAGATAGGTTATGTATTTGCCGGAGTACTTGAAGATGCCGGTGTATATAAGAGAAACCAGGAAGGCATAAATGCATTCATGAGATTTATCGATACACTATTATGACATAAGTGTCAAAAGTCAAAAAGCGTTCTTGCTTGCAAGAAAAGCTTGTTGACTTTATGACACGCTGAAACATGAGGAAATA
>CACZOE010000270.1 GCA_902782695.1 uncultured Lachnospiraceae bacterium
ACGAACCAGTTTCAGAAGGAAAAGCAGGAAAGATTTGATGAGATTGTAAATCGTTCGCGTAAGACGGCGAATGATAAGGATAAAACCATGTCAAAAAGATAATAATCTGGGCAAAGGACCTAAGGTTGGATAGCTAAATCTTAAGCCGGTAGTAAAAGAAATTCTTTTATTGCTGGCTTTTCTTTTGATTGATAGAATAATCTATGATATATTGAAATTTAAGTAGCAATATGATCGTTTATTATTTTTGGAAAGGTTACATTATGACATTAGATTGGAAAGAATATGAATCTCTGGCAAGAGAAGCGGTAAGAGAAGGTGTAGTCCTGTTAAGGAACGAAAAGGACATACTACCGCTTAAAAAGGACGTTCGCCTGGCGGTGTTCGGACGTATGCAGAACAGGTATTATAAGAGTGGTACAGGATCTGGCGGCATGGTAAATGTACCAAAAGTCTGGAGTATCGTAGAAGGTCTGCAGGAAGAAAAAATAGCTCTGAACGAAGAACTTCTTGAGATATATAAGGAGTTTGAAAACACACATCCTTTTGATCCGGGAGTGGGATTCGGAAATGAACCCTGGTCACAAACCGAGATGAATGTTTCAGAGGAACTTGTGAAAAAGGCTCATTCGGAGTCAGACACAGCCCTTGTTATTATCGGACGTACTGCAGGTGAAGAGCAGGATTACGTTGATGAGAGAGGAGCCTACAGGCTTTCTGAAAATGAATCAGATCTACTTAGAAAAGTAAGAAAAGAATTTGATAAAGTTGTTCTGGTAATGAATGTAAGTGCCATTCTGGATATGCAGGAAATAGAAGAAATCTCTCCTGATGCTATTCTTTATGCCTGGCAGGGTGGTGAGATAGGTGCGCTTGGTTTAGTGGATGTTCTTTTAGGTAAGGCAAATCCAAGTGGACGTCTCACAGATACTATCGTTAGAAGGATTGAAGATGCTTCGGCGTATGGTTATTTTGGTGATCTGGAGACCAACTATTACGTGGAAGATGTGTATGTGGGGTATCGTTACTACGAAACTTTTAATAAGGACGCGGTGATGTATCCATTTGGTTTTGGTCTCTCATATACAGAATATGAGGTGACTCCCGGAGAAGCGGATATAGATATAAAGTCAAATGTTATGCTATCCGCAAATGTAAAAAATCTGGGAGAAAAGGCTGGTAAGGAAGTTGTCCAGTTCTATGTTTCTAAGCCACAGGGGAAACTTGGTAAACCTTCTATAAGCCTTATAGGTTTTTTAAAAACAGATATCTTAAGTCCTGGAGATAACTGCAGTCTTAAAATTGATATACCGCCATACACATTTGCATCCTATGATGAGACGGGTGTTACGGGCTATAAAAGCAGTTATGTGCTTGAGGCCGGAGAGTATATATTCTATGTTGGACAGAATGTCAGAGATATAAAAGAAGCAGGGAGGTTCATACTGGATGAAAATCTTTTGATCGAGAAACTGAGTCCTCAGATGGTGCCCCCTGTTAGTTTTGAAAGGATAAGACCGGTAGCTGAGGGTGATACATTTGTAATTGGAAAAGAGATGGTAAGTGCTGCACCGTCTAAAGACCTGGAGGAAGCGATTAATGATACTCCTGAAGCAAAAGCCTATACCGGAGATAAAGGTATAAAGCTGAAGGATGTAAGAGATGATAGTGCAGATATGGAGGATTTTCTTGCACAGCTTTCAGACGAAGATCTCTCAGTGATTATTCGTGGTGAGGGAATGGGAAGTCCAAAGGTTACGCCTGGTACGGCCGCTGCATTTGGTGGTGTCAGCAAGAATCTAAAAAGCCTTGGGATTCCTGCAGCCTGTTGTTCAGACGGACCTAGCGGGATGAGACTCGATTCAGGCTTCAGAGCCTTCAGTCTTCCTAGTGGAACTCTTCTGGCTTGCACCTGGAATACGGATATCAATACAGCGCTTTATAGTATGCTTGGACTTGAGATGAATAAGAATAATGTTGATTTTCTTCTTGGACCGGGTATGAATATTCATCGTTTTCCTCTGAATGGAAGAAATTTTGAATATTTCAGTGAAGATCCGCTGGTAACCGGTAAAATGGCAGCAGCTCAGATCAGGGGTCTAAAGAAAAGTGGTGTTTCAGGAACCCTGAAACATTTCTGTGGAAATAACCAGGAAACCTGCAGACATACAGAAAACAATGTGATTTCAGAAAGGGCATTAAGAGAGATATATCTTAAAGGGTTTGAGATAGCTGTAAAGGAAGCCGGCGCAGATTCGGTTATGACTACCTATGGTCCGGTGAATGGAATATGGACAAATTCGCGTCACGATCTGAATACAAATATTCTGAGAAACGAATGGGGTTTCAAAGGTGTTGTAATGACAGACTGGTGGTCAAATATTGGAGATGTGGGTGGTAAGGTTGATAAGTCATCCTTCTCCAGACTGGTTCTTGCCCAGAATGATTTCTATGCTGTATGTCCGGATTCTGAAACCAACACATTGGGAGATGATACTCTTGAAGCTCTGGAAGATGGAAGAATAACCAGAGGTCAGCTGGTCAGAGCGGCGCGAAATATCTGCGGTGTTCTTCTTGAAACTAATGCACTGAAGAGACTTTGCGGCGAACCTTATAAAGTGGATGTGATAAATTATACTGATGAAGAGGAAAATGAAGATACTGGTGATGTTCAGTATTATGAGATTAATGATGGAGCGGTGATAGATCTTTCAGCAGTTAATACTGGTAAGGGAGCAGTGTGCTTACTTGGCTTTGATGTTACAAAGAGAGGCTGCTACTTCATCGACATGGTTGGAAGTTCTGACTTATCAGAGTTATCTCAGATACCGATTGGAGTTTTTCTCCAGGGGGTTCCGTGTGGAAGCTTTACCTTCCATGGAGGCGGTGAGGAGCTGACTATTCGAAGAAAGATATGGTTCCATTCCAGATACGGAGTCATGAGACTTAAATTTATGAACGGTGGTCTGAATCTGAAAGAAATGAGATTCACCTTTGAGAGAGAGCAGGATACCTGGGAAGGCTTTGATGATATCGATGAATACATATGTTAATTTATTTGTTTTTTCGATGTGTGATGTAGTATAATTAGCACCGTGTATGTTTATAGAAAAAGAAGGAGAAAAAAATGGAATTAATACAGAGCTTTTCAGTAGATCATACAAGAATCGTTCCTGGTATATTCACAAGCAGAGTAGATACTCTGGGTGACTATACGGTAACGACCTATGATATAAGACTTAAATTACCTAACAGGGAACCTGCTATTGATGTGGCAGCAATGCATTCTCTCGAGCATATTATAGCAACATACCTTCGTAACGATCCTGATTGGAAAAACGAGGTAATATACTGGGGACCTATGGGATGCCTTACAGGTTTTTATCTCATCCTTAAAGGAAACCGTGCTCCAAAGGATATATATGAACTAATGCTTGGTGCATTTAAGTCTGTAGATGCTGTGGAGGAAGTGCCAGGTACTACTCCTGAGAATTGTGGAAATTACCTTCTGCATAACCTTTTCCTGGCAAAATGGTATGCAAATGAATTTGCTTCGTATCTTGAAGCAAATGCGGATAATAATGATATTTTTGAGTATCCTAAGTCAGAACGACTTGTGACGGAGGATGGACAGAATTTCTTCGACTCATAAGATAATCTTCTTTTACAATGTTGCTCTTTTGTTGTGTTTCATGAGTTATATTACCTTAGTAGTTTGAAATATTTTATAAGAGAGGTACTAAACTATGGAAGAAAAAGGATTTAGAGAGTCGGACAAGGCAGTATCAGTGCAGACTGAAGCTAAATTCAAGGCATATATTGAGGCACATACTGGAAAAGATCTCGCAGAGAAAAAACCAAGAGAGAAGATAGATACACTTGCAAAGGCGTCTACAGCATTTATGCTCATGAAGGCGGGAACCAAAAGGTATAATGAAAATGTAATTCATAGAAAAGCTGAAAAGATCAAACAGACTCTTGATCTGGATGACCTTCATGAGGTTGAGATAAATGCCATGCTTAGTTCGCCTGAAAAACTAAGAAAAGGCGTTAACCATCAGCTGAATACTCTTTACGCTCCAAAGGAAAACCTGAAGGATTATGTGAAGAAGATGAAAGTCCTTGCGGAAAATATGCCGATGGATGACTACAGAACAGCTCAGTACAATACCATGGCTAAGTGTATCAAGGAAGTATCTGAACTTGATCCGGATAAGGCGAGTAAAGACAAAATAATTTCAAAGAACTATAAGCTGATGCAGAGCATAGAGAGAAATATCCAGGGTAAGGAAAGAGTCAGAAGAACACCGGCAGGTATAGATCATTTCAACACTGCGCTGGATGCTCTTTCAATTATGAATGATTATAATCCGGCTCTTAATGATAAGACTGGTGCTATAGTTGATAAGATTAATTATACCCGAGGTGCGGAGAGTTCAAACCATAAGGATCATGTTGACATCAAAGAGTTTGGTGCAGCCCGTTCCATAGAGGCTAAGAAGGCTCGTGCCCAGAGAGCTAAGGAGAGACGACTGGAGAGAACTCTTGACAAGGATAAATTAAAAAAGAAGCAGATGGAAATGCCATCCCTTCGTATGTGAAATAAATCAAGCTATATTTAAGACAATTTATAAAAAGACCGGTGGATCATCCCGCTGGTCTTTTGACATGATTATCAACAGGAACAATTGAAAATGAACAAAAAGAAACCTTCTAAAAATCTGATATGGGCGGTCATCTCTTTCCTTTTGGCGTTACTAACTATAAGGGTGGTTTTGAAACAGAGTAAGGATATATCAATCAAGGATCTGATAAGTGTTATCGGTTCTTCGAATCTGTTGTTTTTCATACTTGGAGTTATAGCGGCATGGATGTATGTATGGTTTGAAGGTGTGGCTATATGTTCCATACTGAAATATGCAGGATATGCCAGAAGTCCTTTAAAGGGACTTTTGTACAGTACATCGGATGTGTATTTTTCAGCTATTACCCCGTCAGCTACGGGTGGTCAGCCGGCCAGTGCCTATTTTATGATGAGAGATGGTATACCGGCGGGAATAGCTACGGCAACACTGGTTCTGAATCTTATGATGTATACCGTTTCTATAATAGTTCTGGGAATTATATCAATTCTGATATCTCCGAAAGCTCTTTTTGAGTTTAGTGATTTTTCCAGATTTCTTATAATATTGGGATTTGTTGCATTATCAGTGCTTGCCTTTATTTTCTTTATTTTACTAAAGAAGGAAGATTTGATATTTAAACCCCTTTTAAAACTTATATCTTTTTTGTATAATAAAAAGCTGATAAAGGAAAAGGAAAAAAAGCTGGCGAAGATAGAGAAAATCAGAAATGATTATCGTCTCTGTTCCGATATGATATCTGGCAGAAAAAAGACGCTGTTTTTTGCTTTTATCTGGAATTTCATACAAAGGGCTTCCCAGATAATCGTTCCGATGCTTATTTATGTTTCAATAGGTGGAGAAGTATCGAAAATGACTCAGGTCTTTTCAAAACAGAGTCTTATAACGATTGGTTACAATTTTATTCCGATTCCTGGTGGTATGGGAATATCTGATTATCTTATGATAGATGGATTCAGCAGGCTGATGAATGAGCAGATGGCATATACTGTGGAACTTATCAGTCGTGGTATAACATTTTATATATGTGTTTCAATCAGTGGACTGATCACTCTGATCGGTTACCTAATTGGGAGGAAGAAATGATAGGAGTTTATGATTATACAGTTATACTGACATATTTGTCTCTTATTTCGGGAGTTTTAGGCGTAATAATAGCTGTAACAGGTGCGGGACATCCGGAGCTGGGAATCTTTTTTCTCATGGTGTCCGGAATACTTGATACATTTGATGGAAGAGTAGCCAGAACCAAAAAGAACAGAACAGATATAGAGAAGAACTTCGGTATACAGATAGATTCTCTTACAGATCTTATCTGCTTCGGAATCCTTCCAGTCTCAATAGGGCTGGCAAATCTCAGAATAAGTGGAATATTTACTGAGCTTGTAAAAAGAAGGAATTATGAAGGTTCATTTCCAATGCTTATAATACTGCTGGTTATTGCTCTTTTTTACGTGCTCGCAGCTCTGATCAGACTTGCATATTTTAATGCGACCACAGAAATGCGAATTGAAGAAGCTAAGGAAACTGGAGTTACGTATTATGTTGGACTTCCTGTTACTGCTTCGGCGCTTATATTTCCGCTTGTTATGATCCTTCATTTTTTTGGAAAATGGGACCTTACAGTTTTTTATTTTCTTGTAATGCTTGTAGTAGCTATGTTATTTGTAATGAATATCAAAGTAAGAAAACCTGGAAAGGTGGGGCTTGCTATAATCATTGCTATAGGTATAGCTGAATTTATACTAAGTATAGTTGCATTTACAATGTACACAGATTGATACATATAACAGATCGGAAGAATATATGAATACTCTTGAATTTTTATATAAGAATCCGGTTGGCAGAATACTTCTAAGGCCTCTTATCAGCAGGCCTGTTTCTGTTTTATCGGGAAAACTTTTGGATACGCGGCTTTCAAAAGCCCTTATCGCTCCATTTGTAAAACAGAATAATATAAATACCCGTGATTATGAGCTGGAGGATATCGGGTGCTTTAATGATTTTTTCTGTCGCAGGATCAAGGAAGGGCTTCGGCCGGTAAGTGATAATGGTGATGACCTGATAGCTCCTGCAGATGGGCTGCTTAGCGTTTATCGTATAAATGATGATACTGTGCTCGGTGTTAAACAGAGCAGATTTTCTATAAGTCGAATGCTCAGAGACAGAAAGTTGGCGGCAGGTTTTAATGGTGGATATGCTCTTGTTTTCAGACTCTGTGTGAATCATTATCATAGATATATCTTTTTTGATTCAGGAAGGGTTTATAAAAATCGTAGAATAAATGGAGTTTATCATACGGTCAGACCGGTGGCGCTGGAGCAATATCCTGTATATATCGAGAACAGCAGGGAATATATGGTAATGGATACAGAGCATTTCGGGCGAGCTGTTCAGATGGAAGTGGGAGCAATGCTGGTGGGCAGGATAGTGAATGAGCCTGTCTCTGATACCAGAGTAAAAAGAGGTGTGGAGAAAGGTCATTTTGAATATGGCGGTTCCACTATAATAGTTCTTCTTAGCGCTGACAAAGCAAAACTCAGACAGGATATTCTGGACTTTGTAAACACTAGTCAGGAGATACCTGTAAAAATGGGTGAGGTAATAGGTGGCAGGATATGAAAAACAAAGTTAAGGTCTATTTAGTAGCCCTACTAATATCATCATGTCTGATGGTGATAATTCTATCTATTCAGACAATGTACTATAATTCACTTCTCGAAGAAAACTTTAAATCAATGCATGAAAGGATATGCATATCAGTTCTTGAGAGGGCTCACAAATGGTACATCCAGCAGTCTGATGAAGAGATTACTGAAGTGCTTGATAAACTAAATGGTGCGCCACTTACTGAGGACGAGAAACGTGAACAGTTAAGCTGTTATGTATCGAATCTTAGTGCCGGAATAAATAGTTCAGATCTTAGTGTTTCGAATTCAGGTGGTTTTCTGGCTTCTGATGCTCATACATACTTCGATTCAGATATGAATAGTATTCTGAAGGAAAATGCACTTCTTCTCGTAACCAGAGATTCCCAGAGTACAGTGAAGAATGGCTCAAAGGCATATATATATTATATTTACCAGGATGATTCGCTTACTGAGCAGATGCAGGGACTGACAGATCTTCTCGGGAATAAAATAAATACGGTAGTATTTCATGTACAGGACGGATATATCAGGGATCACGAATTTGTTCCGGCGAAACTGTCCTACTATAGTGTAGGTGAAGGTGGTTCTCTGTCAAAGGAGAAGGAGCTGTGGGTAGCCGCAAAAGATAGAGAGGCTATGGAAAATGAAGGCTACAGTTTTTATGAGATAGATGATTCCTTCCTGATTGGAGATATAGCGGATAATTCCGACAGTGATAGCTATATAATATACGCAGCGGGACTTGAAAGTGAAAAGAAAAACAGGATAGAAGAACTTCTGAAAGAAAGCCAGAACATGAGAGGTACTTCAGGTGATGGCAGGATATTTATCAGAAAGAAATCCAGTCTTGCTACAGTTGAATACTTCAGCCAAAACAAATGCGAGTTTGATGATGGGCAGGTGTATTATGCAGTAGCCTACGAGAAGAAAAATGTATTTTTTGATATATTCTCCTATAGTATGTTTGGAGGACATGGTCTCTTTTATATAGGTCTTATAGTTATTGAGATATTGGTTTCCGTTGCGCTCGCAATAGCAGGTGCAGCCATATATCTGAAAGTAAAGAATAAATGATCATACCTGACAGGTTCGTATATTCAGGGGGTTAAAGGTGAATACAGTTCATAGGATTGAGTGTAATACTGATACATGTTATTTAGTTTCAAATGGTAAAAAGGCAATTCTTGTAGATACCGGAAGTGGTGAATGCTATGATAAGGTTCTCGGTGAATGCAGTAAATATGATATGCAGCTGATAGTGCTTACTCATGTTCATTTTGATCATGCTGAAAATGCTGCCAGACTGGCTAAGCATTTTGATATCCCTGTTGCTTATCATAAAGCGGATGAAGAACTGTTCGAAAGCTTTGATAAACAACCTCTCAGCTCCTACGGTCTGGTGGGAAAGGTTGTCCTTAAAATGTCACTAAAGGTTCTTAGAGAAACTGTGGTTGAAAAACCTGAAAAAACATTTTATATAAAAGAGGGAGACAGTCTCTTAGAATATGGAATAGATGCTAAAATCATAGAGCTTCCCGGACACACAAAGGGTTCGATAGGAGTCGATGTGGAAGGGGGAAGTCTGATAGTTGGAGATGCTCTGGATAACTGGATATTTCCGGCGACAGGTCATCTCTACAGTAATAAAAATGAAATAATAAAGAGTGCCGAAAGAATAACATCCCTTGGTGAAAGAACTCTTTACTATGGACATGGCAAACCAACAAATAATAAATTTAAGAAGATCAAATAGATTTGCTTGTGAAAGGAGATAAGAAAATGAAACTAGGTATTATTGGCGCAGGAAATATGGCTAGCGCTATAATCGGAGGTATTATAAAAAAAGGAATAATAGCCGGACAGGATATTATATGTTCTTCACCTGTAGAGGCTGAAAGAATAAAGGCTGCTGAGTCTTTCGGGATAAATGTGACAGCTGATAATAAAGAGGTTGTTTCAAGTTCAGAAATACTTTTACTTGCAGTTAAGCCACAGGTTATTCCTGTTGTAGCAGCTGAGATAAAAGATGATCTGAAGGATGATCAGCTGATAATTTCTATCGTAGCTGGAAAGTCCATAGCATGGTATAACGAGGCTTTTGGACGTGAGCTTAAAATCATCAGAACCATGCCTAATACTCCTGCCCTTGTAGGAGCAGGAATGACTGGTGTCAGTCCTGCTCCAACTGTATCAGAGGATGAAACGAAGAAAGCTTTGGAAATTCTTTCATCCTTTGGCGAGGCAGAGGTGGTTCCAGAGAATCTTATGGATAGCGTTGTTGCTGTCTCAGGAAGCTCACCTGCATATGTATTTATGATGATTGAGGCTATGGCTGACGGAGCGGTAAAACTTGGAATGCCTAGAGCTAAGGCTTATAAGTTCGCGGCACAGGCTGTACTTGGAAGTGCAAAGATGGTACTTGAAACAGGAAAGCATCCGGGCGAATTAAAGGATATGGTATGCTCGCCTGCCGGAACTACCATCGAAGCTGTAAAGGTTCTGGAACAGGAAGGTTTTAGAGCAAGTCTCATTGATGCTATGGAGGCATGTGCAGATATTTCTAAGAGACTGTAGTTATTCTGAAAGTGAGGTATTTATGCGTAAATCGAGGGGGATTTTAAAAAACGGGCTCTGTTTAGGGCTGGCACTTACGTTAATGCTGACTGGTACTGCCTGTGGTAAAACCGAAACTGCGGTGGATGATTATGGAGTGGAGAGTGACGTGGTTTCAGAAGACGTAGCGAGTGGAAATGAGTTGGACTCTGGTTCTGATTCTGATTCTGAAGTTGTATCAGATTCTGAAACTATAAATAGTGACGGACGAAGCTTAACTGAAATTTTCGGCGAAAACATCTCTGCCAATGATTCGTTTACTATAGGTGGGATTACTGCAGAGTTTAATCTAAACTATAAGGTGCCTGAGGTGACTGCTATAAATGTTTACGAAGGCAGGCTTATTGACAATAATACCGATATAGAAAAACAGGTTGTTAACAGTTTCTTTGGCGGGACAGAGAAAGAACTGGAAGAGATAAAATATGTCAATGATTCAGATTATATACCGCTTTTATATAAATACAGAAGTATATTAATGTATCAGAAATTAGGTGATTCAGTATATTCTTCTACAGGCATGACATCTGCAGATAGTGATGAATATTTGAGTATTATAGATTCCTCTTTTGACAAGGTTTATAAATGGGTGGATGAGTCTACCTATTATATCCATATGTATGAGGGCGAATATAATGGTAATAGATATGGAATGATCTATTCTTATGATATGGCTAACTTTAAAAGAAATATATATATCAGTCCCATAAGTGTGTCGGAATACTTCCCGGAAGCTGATGCGAAAACTATGTTTGTTGTTGATCACCAGTCTGATTTCGGTTCAGATAATATTTGTACTATGTCTGAGACGGATGTTATGAAGGAGGCAGGTGATGTTGTAGAAAAACTTGGGTTAGATAAGAAAGATATCGTGTTATCT
>CACZOE010000271.1 GCA_902782695.1 uncultured Lachnospiraceae bacterium
ATGAATCAGCAGGTCGTACGTACGAAAAAGGGGAATCCTACTTTAGGTCTGATAATATTTATTATAATCATAGTTATGTCTATTCTTTCATCAATGTTTGATTAAAAACTCTTGCATAAATATCAAATAAAACAGGGTGTTTTTTTGTGAAAAAAAACATCTTGTTTTATACTTGTTTTTAGAGTATACTATCGAACAATTACAAAAAATAGTTAATAGTTTTAAAAAGAGAATTAGGAGGAAAATCATGGCAACTTTTATTACAGAACCATCTCACACATTTAACGAGTACTTGCTGATTCCCGGATACTCATCAAGTGAGTGCGTGCCAGACAATGTAAGTCTTAAAACACCACTTACTAAGTTTAAAAAGGGTGAGACGCCGGCTATCGAAATGACTATTCCGATGATTTCTGCAATTATGCAGTCAGTTTCAGGAGACAGACTTGCGATAGCACTTGCTAAGTCAGGCGGTGTATCATTTATATATGGTTCACAGAGCGTTGAAGATGAGGCGGCAATGGTTGCCAAGGTTAAAGGATATAAAGCCGGATTTGTAAAGAGCGATTCAAATGTAAGTCCTGAAGCTACACTTTCAGATATTCTTGCACTGAAAGAGAAGAATGGACATTCTACTGTAGCTGTTACAGAGGATGGAACAGCAGAGGGTAAGCTGGTTGGTATCGTATCCAGCCGTGATTACAGAGTTAGCCGTATGGAGCCAACCCTTAAGGTTAAGGAATTCATGACTCCGCTTGAGAAGCTTATCACAGCTAAGGATGGAACAACTATTTCAGAAGCAAATGATATCATCTGGGATAACAAGCTGAATTCTCTTCCTATCGTTGATGAGGATGGACGTCTTGTAAGTTTTGTATTCCGTAAGGATTATGATGAGCATAAGAAGAACCCAGGAGAGCTTCTCGATTCTCAGAAGAGATATATCGTAGGTGCCGGTATCAATACTAGAGATTATGCTGAGAGAGTTCCAGCACTTATTGAAGCAGGTGCTGACGTACTTTGTATAGATTCATCAGAAGGTTTCTCAGCATGGCAGGAAATGACTCTTAAGTGGATCAGAGAGAACTACGGAGATTCAGTTAAGGTCGGTGCCGGAAACGTAGTTGACAGAGAAGGATTCCGTTTCCTTGCTGAATGTGGTGCAGACTTTATAAAGGTCGGAATCGGTGGTGGTTCTATCTGTATCACAAGAGAGACAAAGGGTATCGGTCGTGGACAGGCTACAGCACTTATAGAAGTATGTCAGGCCAGAGATGAATATTTTGAAGAAACAGGCATTTATGTACCAGTATGTTCAGATGGTGGTATCGTTTATGATCACCACATCACACTTGCACTTGCCATGGGAGCTGACTTCGTAATGCTCGGAAGATATTTTGCAAGATTTGATGAGAGCCCAACAGAGAAGCTTCTTGTAAAAGGAAATTACGTAAAAGAGTACTGGGGCGAAGGTTCAAACCGTGCACGTAACTGGCAGAGATATGACCTGGGTGGAGATAAGAAGCTTCACTTTGAGGAAGGTGTTGATTCCTATGTACCTTATGCTGGTCCTCTGAAGGATAATGTAGACAGAACACTCAGCAAGGTTAAATCAACTATGTGTAATTGCGGAGCTCTTACTATAAAAGAACTTCAGCAAAAGGCTAAGATCACACTTGTATCATCAACAAGTATCGTTGAAGGTGGTGCACACGACGTAATCCGTAAGGAAAGTGGCGGAACCTCAGACGTGAACTAATACACAAAAAAATGGCCGTATGGCCATTTTTTTAGTCCATGTGTCTTTCTACCCAGTCTACGATATCCGCATAAACTTCTTCTTTGCCAATTTCGTTAAGTATCTCGTGACGCATTTCCGGATATATTTTGCATTCGGTATCCCAGATTTCAGCCTTTACATACTGCTGGTATACTTTCTTAACACCTTTTCCTAGATTTCCTACTGGATCATTTTCACCTGATGTAATAAGCAGTGGAAGGTCCTTAGGGATTCTTTCAATATTCTGTTTCTGGTTTACATAAAGTACAGTGGATAATAATGCTTCATATCCATTCAGAGTAAACAGGAAACCACATCTGTCATCAGAATTATAGGACTTCATTATCTCAGGGTCGCTGCAAATCCAGCTGGCTTCAGGATCAAGTCCTTCAGTATCGAATTTTTTGTAGGCAGCGCCAAAGGTCATATTTCTGATGATTTCGCTTCTGTAATGCCAGCCCTTTGACTGAGCAGTGGAGCGAACCAGCATCAGACCGCTTCGGGTAACTACATCAGCTTCACTTCCGGTTCCGACTATGATTGCTCCTGTCAGTCCTTCTCCCTTATGAGACAGATATCTTCTAAGCAGATAAGAACCCATACTGTGGCCCAGCATAAAATACGGAAGTTCCGGATATCTTTTAGATGTAAGTTTTCTTAGTTTATGAATGTCTCTGACAAGAGATCTTGCCGGTGCAATTTCTGATATATACCCCCAGTCCTCAACACTTCTTACAGACTGTCCGTGTCCCAGATGATCATGACCTACTACAATAAATCCCTGGCTGGCAAGATACTCAGCGAAATGATTATAGCGCTCAATGTATTCAACCATACCATGTATCAGCTGGATTATTCCCTTTGGCTGACCGTCCGGCATCCAGCATACTGCATGGATGTAAGTGATACCATCTGATGATAAAAATGTTTGATTCTGTTTCATTTGTAATCCCCTTGTTAAAATTATCTCCTTGTTAGTTTTATGATGCAAACGGATTGCTTCGTTTCTTCGAAACTCTCGCAATCCTAAAACATTCGAACTTCGCTAAATTGCTGAAGCAATTTGCTACGTTCTCATGTTTTTGCGACCAGTAAGATATATAAGCCATTTTCATGTAAACATGAAAGGCTTATATATCTTCTGGTCTTTTGCATCATTATACATTCGATACAGGGGATTTACAATAAATAGTATTGAAAAAACATAAAAAATTGTTATCATAAGAACGTGGTGGAATATTTTAAAGAATAGAAATCAGGTAGCAATGAAAAAGTTCACGAATACAATTTTAAAGACACTGGGACTTATACTTCTTCTTGTTGTGATTGGATTTGCATATGGAGATATGGTAGAAAGTTCTCTCCAATATATAGCTGGAAGAGGAGCTATGATCAGAGATGCTTTTATTATGCTGGTCTGCTTCGGTATCCGTTATGGCATGGATGTGAGTTCTATCAGAAAGAATAAGGGGAACAGGCTGGCTATCGGGGTGTCACCGATTGTTTTTGATATGATCAAGTATCTGGCATCGGCAGGACTTCTTATCCTTACAATTATTCTATTTATTAAGGGAATTATATCAGTTACGCTGGCAGTACTTTTTATGACCATCGTGGTTACGGTTCTTTTTGAATTGGACAGGTATGTAGAATGTGTCCCTGAACTGACAGAAAATCAGTCTGGAGAGGAAGAGAATACTGCTACGGATGAAGAAAGAGAATATAGTAACGAGATAGAAGAAAACGAGAGCTACAAAGATGCGGATGATGAATATGACGATGATTATGAATTTGATGATGATAACTATGAAAGAATACAAAAATTAAGGCAAGAGAAAAAGTTAAAAAAGGAACTGAAGAAAAATAAAAAAGCAGCTAAGAAGAAGTCAGGTGGTCTAAAAAAGTATTTTGCTGACATCAAAGAAAAAAGAGCAAAAGAATTAGAATTTGATGACTCCGATTATGATGAAGAAACTTCTAGAGGTGTCGATTCTGATAAAAAGCCTGGTCTGACCGGAAGGAAAATCCTGGTTCAGATATTAAAAGCGTCCAGCTATGTGATGCCTATTCTTATGGGGGTTCTAACATTTGCGGATATTCATGCCAAAGTACATAGTGGATTATATTTTCTTGCGGTTATTATAATTGCAATCCTTTCAGTCGGAGTGAGAGCTGCATATATGGGAATCGGGTCGCCTGACGAAAGTCCAGAGGGAAATGAGAAACTTATAGGCTATTTTGTGGCGACGGTTATTCTCACTGTGTTCCTTTGCTTTTATTCTATCTTGATAGGACTTGTATTTCTGCTTGGAACATTTCTGGTGGCTGTTATCATTCCGCTGGCTTTGGATAACTGGGGAACAGGAGGAACCGAAGCTGTAAATATGTCAAAGGATTCGCTTTCTCGTCTGGTCAGCAGAGTGTTCTCTGTTATCATTATGCTTCTGGTGGTATGGCAGCTCAGTTATGGAGCTATCTGGGAGATAGACTTTATGGTTATAGTTGCAGTAGCTGTTTGTCAGATAGGATTTATGTCGGATATTAATTGTTTTAGTTATTATTCCAATTCAGATTCTTATTTCGATTTAGATGCTGATTCAGATTCGGATGCTGATATTGATTCTGCTATGAGATCAAATCAGTAGCCTTAGCCCGGATTTAATCAGTAAGCCAGGGTGGAAGAGGACGCGTGAAACCTTCCCGGAAAATATGAAAAGAGTATGAACAAGCCGTGCAGTCAGGTTGCGCG
The DNA here is from genome assembly GCA_902782695.1 of uncultured Lachnospiraceae bacterium. Lineage (GTDB taxonomy): Bacteria > Bacillota > Clostridia > Lachnospirales > Lachnospiraceae > Eubacterium_Q. The sequence goes on from CACZOE010000271.1 coordinate 4,530, forward strand.
GCTTGCTTTTTTATGGTAAACTACATTTAGATAACTGCGCCTATTTGGTGTATAGTTTATGGATAGATTATATTTGGATGGCTCAGTTAAAAGATGGGATTTTAACCCGGAGTTATTCGGATCTGATGGTGGAAGGAACATTGGATCAAATCATGGGAG
>CACZOE010000272.1 GCA_902782695.1 uncultured Lachnospiraceae bacterium
AAGAAATACTGCTGCTTCAGACGAAGCTCCTTACCTGAGTAGTGATTATCGTTAGGATAAAGAACCTCGCAGATAGTTCTTGCAAGATTCTGCTGCTCAACAGCCTTTTCATATTCACCCTTATCAAAAGAGTTAAGGTTGAATTCCTGTGTAGCCTCAGCATCCCACATACGAAGAGTATTAACTACATTATTTCCATATCCAACTATAGGCATATCGTAAGGTACGGCACGAACTGACTGATAGCCTTCCTGAATGAAGTGATTACGTCCGTCCTTGTTCTCTACACGAACATATCCACCGAACTTAACTTCTACAGCATACTCAGCACGCTTAACCTCGAATGGGAATCCATTTCTAAGCCAGTCATCTGGTTCCTCTAACTGATATCCGTCAACGATTGCCTGCTTGAACATACCATAACGGTATCTGATTCCACAGCCGTATGCCGGGTATCCCAGAGTTGAAAGTGAATCCAGAAAACATGCTGCAAGTCTTCCAAGACCACCATTACCAAGAGCTGGATCTCTCTCCTGATCTTCGATGAAATTGATATCAAGTCCCATCTCTTCAAGAGCTTCTTTTACCTCACTATAATAACCAAGGTTCAGCAGGTTATTACCAAGAGCACGACCCATCAGGAATTCCATTGAGAGATAGTAAACCTTCTTTACATTTTTCTCTCTGTATACCTTATGTGTAGCAATCCATCTGTCGATGATATCATCCTTACAAGCATAGCTGACAGCCTGATATATCTCCTGTGGACTAGCTTCTTCAAGAGTCTTACGGTAAAGCTTTTTGATATTTGTAGCTACCTGCTTCTTAAAACTCTCCTTGTCAAAATCTGCGATTTTCTTCATAGGGGTTCCTCCTTATATTTCAGGGTAAGTAGCTTATTTCGCAACACCGAAGCTTGCCTCTTCCCCGTTAATATCCCACTGCTTTGTAAAGCCTGACATTCTTCCAAGGATAATGTGATCTGCCAGCACTGCAGCTTTTATCTTTTCATCGTTAGCAGTAACGATTTCAGAGATTTTATCATTGTTGTCGATGTATAGTGTGATTCTGTCTGTTACCTCGAATCCTGCTTCTTTACGCATTGACTGAACCTTTGAAATAACCTCTCTTACGAAGCCTTCCTCTATAAGCTCAGGTGTTAAATTTGTGTCGATAACTACTGTTACATTATTATCACCAAATGTAACGAAGTCACCACTCTCAACAACTTCTATCAGAAGATCTTCCTCAGCAAGTTCAACTGTCTGACCTTCTACTTCAAAGCTGAGCACACCCTTTTCCTTAAGCTCTGCATAGGCTGCATTTCCATCTTCAATATCAGCAAGATAAGTTCTTATAGCATTTACTATCTTACCATATTTAGGACCTACAGTCTTCAGCTGAGGCTTGAATGCATAGGATGAGAATGCAGACATATCATCCTTAAATTCTACATTCTTGATATTCAGCTCGTCTTTTACGATATCTATATAGAAATCATCCAGCTTTGAATCAGCCTTTACGTACATATTTGCGATTGGCTGACGATTCTTGATGTTTGCCGCATTTCTTGCTGCACTACCAAATGTTTTGATAGTAAGAACTTCCTGCATAGCCTTCTCAAGCTCAGTATCGATAAGACTCTCATCTACCTCAGGATAATCACAGAGGTGAATACTGATCGGAGCATCCTTATCAACATTTCTGACAAGATTCTGATAGATACTTTCTGTCAGGAATGGAACCATAGGTGCTGCCACCTTACAGATAGTTACAAGTGCAGTATAAAGAGTCATGTAAGCATTGATCTTATCCTGCTCCATGCCCTTAGCCCAATATCTCTCACGGCAGCGTCTTACATACCAGTTACTCATATCATCTACAAAGTTTGTAAGAACAGCAGCTGCTTCAGGAATCTTGTAGGAACCGAGGTTCTCATCAAATACCTTAACTGCAGTATTCAGCTTTGAAAGCATCCACTTATCCATTGCTGTAAGCGAAGCCTTATCAAGTGTATACTTTGTTGGATCGAACTGATCGATCTCAGCATAAAGTGTATAGAACGCATATGTATTCCAGAGTGTTCCCATGAACTTACGCTGTCCTTCGATAACAGCATCTTCATGGAATCTGTTAGGAAGCCATGGCTGTGAATTAGTATAGAAATACCATCTGATTGCATCAGCACCGAACTTCTCCAGTGCCTCCATCGGATCTACTGCATTTCCCTTTGACTTACTCATCTTCTGGCCGTCCTTATCAAGTACAAGACCAAGAACGATTACATTTTTGTAAGGTGCCTTATCAAACAGAAGTGTAGAGATAGCCATGAGTGAATAGAACCATCCACGGGTCTGGTCAACAGCTTCTGAGATAAAGTCTGCAGGGAAATTCTCCTCAAAGATTTCTTTATTTTCAAATGGATAATGCCACTGTGCAAATGGCATTGCTCCAGAATCGAACCAGCAGTCGATAACTTCTGGAACTCTGTGCATTGGCTTTCCACAATCTGGACAGGTAAGCACTACTCCATCAACAAACGGTCTGTGAAGCTCTATGTCTTCAGGAACCTCGCTACCGTCTGTCATTTTACCTTTCTCACGAAGTTCTGCGATAGAACCGATAGACTCTCTCTTTCCACAGTCCTCGCACTCCCATACGTTAAGAGGAGTTCCCCAGTAACGGTCACGGCTGAGTCCCCAGTCCTGAACATTCTTCAGCCACTCACCGAAACGTCCCTGACCGATACCTTCAGGTATCCAGTTAACTGTATTGTTATTAGCGACCATACGCTCGCTGACTTCAGTCATTTTGATGAACCATGACTCTCTTGCATAGTAGAT
>CACZOE010000273.1 GCA_902782695.1 uncultured Lachnospiraceae bacterium
CCCTCCTGGAGTGGGCCGCCGGGGGCTCGAACCCCGCACACCCTGATTAAGAGTCAGGTGCTCTACCAAATGAGCTAGCGGCCCGTAGATACTTATCTTACGGAGTACCTCTTTCAAAGTACCAGGATAGTATATTACAACATATGCTATTTTGCAACATTTTTTTCATAGTTTGTTCAAATTTGGATATTTATTACAAAATATATCAAATTTTTGTAGCATTTTACGTAAATATACAAATAAACGTCATAAAATTCTTGGTTTTTTATCGTTTTTATGATTGTGCCAGACGATATATCTGAGTAGCTACATATCCCGCTCCATAACCATTATCGATATTTACCACCGTAATTCCATTCGCACAGGAATTTATCATAGTAAGCAGAGCAGACATACCTCCAAAGCTCGCGCCATAACCAACGGATGTCGGAACCGCAATTACCGGATTTGATACCAGACCTCCTACAACACTTGCTAGAGCTCCTTCCATACCAGCAACAGCTACCACACAGCAGGCTCCCTGAAGTATATCTTTCTTAGATAGAACCCGGTGAATCCCACTGACTCCAATATCATAAATCCTTTGAACCCTGGCTCCAAAGTACTCTGCAGTCTGAGCTGCCTCCTCTGCTACAGGAATATCTGCCGTTCCACCAGTACATACAACTATATAGGGGGAACCTGGCTCCAGAATCTCTTCGCCCTCTAACTGCTTTTCCACTTTTATTTCTCCGAGAATTTCCCGGCTTTTATCACTCACTGCTTTCAGAATTCTGGATACTTTATCATACTGAACTTCCGGTATCACTTCTTTTATCAGTTCGTACTGGGCCATACTTGCCCTGGTTCCAAATACACGACCATCCTTTTCAAAAAGCTTTTGAAAAATAGCAATCAAAAAATCGTCCGGTTTCCCTTCACAGAATACTACTTCCGGAAATCCGGTACGACTTTCCCTGTCTGTATCAAGCTTCGCAAATTTCATTTCTTCATACATCATATCTGAATTCCCAAACACACGGAGTCCATGTCAGCGAAAACTAGTGGGGAGTGTATCCTTTACACAGCTTCATCTATCGCCTTAGCAAACTGATCTGCACACGAAGTCCCCCTCATGCCACACGTATTGCCTCTCAGAATATCAGCTATTTCTTTAGCATCCTTCCCTTCAACAAGTCTTCCTATTGCCTTAAGGTTACCGTTACATCCACCAGTAAAACTCACATTATGAAGCTTCTTATCATCGTCCAGATCAAAATCAATCTTGACCGAACATACACCTCGAGGCGAAAATGCTACATGTTGCATAGCCTTATCCTCCATTATTTATCCCTAAACTTTATTCTGAGAATTATATCAACAACAAGAACTACCCCTAAAATTGAAATCAAAACGATATCACCTGTCTGAAATCCTTTAGAAGATGCGCAAACCGCACATTTATAAAGAATAAAGATGATCACCAATACTGCTACAACTCCTGTGATGTTTTTTACCATAACACTCGCCCTCTTATTAAAACAAAAATTATGTTTTAACCTTCTCCTGAAGCCCCCACCTTCAGCTACGTATTTAATTATAACCGAAATATATTAAAAAACAAGCAATTTTACCAATATTTTTCACATTTTTTGTGTGTTTTTTTATTAATATTGTTTAATTATTTGCGAGGATACGTTCTATAGAAGCATAATTGGCTATAATCAAGAAAATGACTCCGTTTTTACACGGAGCCATTTCCAATTCTGCCTAGTTATAATTATTTAGACTTCTTGATTTTTACCGTCGCCGGAATACCTGCTTTTTTCAGATTTTGCTTAAGCCTATTAAGCTGTTTCTTTGTTATAGTATTTGGAACATATATTACTGCTTTTTTATTAATCTTCTTCAGAGAATCCTTGCCAAAGTAATTCTTTTTCAGTGTCTTTGTCTTAATTTTTATTGTCTTTACATTTTTACAGCCATAAAAAGCCTTTGATCCAATCTGGACTATATTCTTACCAATGTTTATTTTTTTGATCTTCGTATTTTTATAAAATGCCTTAGGTGCTATTTCAGTAACAACTGCTTTGCTTCCATCCTCAAGAGTTACTGTATCTGGAACTGTAACAGTTTTAGCTTTAAGTGATTTTCCTTCAGGCTTTTTATAGGTAACTTTAGCAACTTCTTTGCCACTTTCATCCTTTGTAGTTCCCGTTACCTTGTAAGTAGCTTTACCATCCTTAGACTTCTCCTCTGTACCTGCTGCAGGAAGCTTAGGTTCCTCTGTCGGAGTTGCCGTTGGCGCCACTGTCGGAGCTGCTGTTGGTGCTGCCGTTGGCTCCGGTGTACTTGTTGGAGTCGGACTTGCTGTTGGTACTGCCGTTGGAGTCACAGTAGGTGTAATTGTAGGAACAACTTCTACAACAGCACGAAGAAGAATCGCACCCTCTATAGGTTTAACTGGTCGGTCAGAATATGGATCAACATATGCCTCACCTTCATCACCGCTAAGTATCGCAAAATCACTCTTGTCACCTATCAGAGCTTCGAAATCACTATATTCTGCAGGTTTTTCATTATCTTCTGCAATATCACCAACTATATAGAATTTTCCAGGAAGTGAAGGTACTTCACTCCAACCATCTGGAAGCACTGCCGGAAGATAGATATCTACAAGTTCTCCAACAGAGTACTCATCCAGACTTCCTCTGGAAAGCATATTTCCATTAAGTTCTACTCCAGTGAGATCAAGCGTATCCAGCATTGGAGCATTAAATGACATAGCACCGTTTACATGATCACCATTTCCGCTAAAACTTACCTTCAGAGTCTTGCAGGATGCAAGATTAAAGGAAGGCAGACTACTAGCACTACTGATATCCATAGCGATATCAAAATCTTCCACCGAATTAAGAGTGAACATATTAGACATATTTACAACATTAGATGTATCAAGACCAAAGGTCAGACTCTCTGCTTTTTCAAGTGTAAACATTGTGTTCATGTCGGTTACATTTGATGTATCCAGCATGCTGACATTTAGTGTTGGAACACTTGCCAGGTCAAACATGCCACCCATATTTGTAACCTTAGAGGTATTTAATGTACTAACATTCAGAGATGCTACCTTTGGCAGGTAGAACATTTTTGCCATTGTCTTAACTTCACCAGTTTCAAGTGGTGAGATATCAAGAGTTGTTGCTTCAGGAAGATAAAACATTCCACTCATATCCGTAACCTTAGAGGTATCAAAACCTGAAAGGTCAAGAGTTGTTACACAAGGCCCCGGATATTCAAATGTAACTTTGGTTTTTGAACCCGTTACTTTTGTTCTATAAAAATACTGGCCAAACATACCTGCCATAGTTGTTACATTTACTGTATCAAGATTATTAAGACCTATAAATTCTGAAAGACTTGTACAGCCTTCAAAAAGCTTTGACATATCTGTAACATTAATGGTATTTGTATCTTCACCAAAAGTTACTTTCTCAAGAACCTTGCAGCGCCAGAACATTTTATTAAGAGATGTAATCTTACTAAAATCAAAACCGCTCAGATCTATTTCAGTAATATCAGAATCAGCAAACATTTCTGTTATATCTTCTGCACTTGAGATATCAAATCCTGCTACATTTTCGCCGGTAAGAGCTAAAGGCTTATCCTTATTATCTGTTGTTACACTAAACATTCTCTTCAGATCTACAGCTGATGAAGTGTCGATAGAAGAAAGACCTTTTATCGAATCACCTGATGAAAGATTTACATCAAGCATGTAGCTCATATCTGTAGCTGATGATGTATCAAGCTTACTGATATCAAAATCTGAAAGGAAATAATTCTGAGATCTGAACTTGAACATGCAGGACATATTCTGTACATTTGATCCAATCGTACCATCTCCAACAAATTTAAAACTCTCTGTTATTGTGGTGGTTAATGAAGGGTAATCCTCAGCACTTGCCTGGTATAAAGGTCCTCCTGACAGACCTACCCAGCCATGTCCTCCAGAACCTTCCCATCTATGATTAAAGCTATATCCCTGGAGTGTAGTGAACAGATACCTTGCATCCTCCGGTAAGGTAACTCCTGTATCCACCGTAATATTCTTGGTTAGAGTCGGAAATACAGGATAATATGGTGTTGCTACACCATATGAATCATCAAAGTTTTCTCCCAGAATAACTGTATAAGTGATTCCTTCATAAGGATCAGTCCAGGTTGCCGGGATATTCCAATCATCAATCATATAATCATCAGTTGAAATATCTTCTGGCATAGGAGATTTTCCATATCCGCTACCGGTTACGGAACTAGCCAGATGGCCGTCTGCCATGGCAGTTGCTGCCGTAACATAGTCCTCTAAGCCTTGATGATAACCGGTAAGAGTAAGGAAGTAAACAGGTGTACCTTCTACTAAATCTACTGCCTTTTCATAATTATAATATTCAATATCAAAATTATTATGATTCTTTATATATCCATCTGTATAATACAGATGCCAGTAAGGATCATACTTATATCCATCATCATTCATTGCAGCCTGAGTCTCATTTGCTATAGCCGGCTCCTTACCATTATCAACCATAATGGCTATAGGATTTTCAGGATTTAAGTTCTTAAGAATGATTACTTCACCATTAGCATAAGTAACTATAGGTGACTCAGCCTTTGGAACTCTCTCATAATACTCAACTGCATTTCCCGCCTTATTCGTAAAAGTCTTTAATTCATATTCCCAGACCACCAGCTTTGCAAGCTCATCAGCGCTATAGTCGTCGTCTGTTATACCGCAATCCAGATGAAGCTTGTAGGTATTCTCATCACTGAATGTGATTTCATCAACCGGATTTACTCCACTTTGTGCCTCATAGGTCTGTTTTGGAATATCCCATACTCCTGCGAGCATGAAATGATTGCCTCCCTGAAACTCTACCTCAATGTCATGCCATACAGCACTGGTAAACCGGGTGTCAGATACTTTATCTTCCGGATCACCATCTTCTTTTTCTCCCAGACTCTTATAAGAAGTATCAACTACAATCTCATATGTTGAGTCAGGTGCTTCAGCATTTACATCAAAAGAATTTGTAAATGCAAATAAGCCCGCGATAACTGATAATGACAGCTTCGCAAACAAAGAAAAACTCTTACTACACTTATCTTTATTTCCCATATATAACTCCTCCTTCTTAATTATTTTGTAACCCCAAAATATGATAATATTTTAACATTTTTATCAAAATTCTTCAAACTATAATGTATTACATTTGTAGTAATTACTTATTAATTTTGAGGGTGTCAGAAATATTGACACCCTCATATTTTTTTAAGATTCAATTATCATGCTTCTTACCATACCAGGAATCTCGTATTCTCTCTTTCCAGCTCCTATTCCGGAAGCGACTATAC
>CACZOE010000274.1 GCA_902782695.1 uncultured Lachnospiraceae bacterium
CGATGCAGCTGTTTCACCAAACGTTGCTAAGAAGAAGTTCCCTAATTCAGAAGTTGCAGGTCATGCTAATACATTTATCTTCCCTAACATCAATGCCGGAAACATCGGTTATAAGATTGCTCAGAGAATGGGTAACTTTGAAGCATACGGACCTATCCTTCTTGGACTTAACTCACCTATCAACGACCTTTCAAGAGGATGTACAGCTTCTGAGGTTTACTCAATGGCTCTCATCACTGCTGCTACAGCTGTTGATAACGAAGCATAGATTTATAAATACCTATAAAATCAAATGAGTCAAGCGGACATTTCCGTTTGACTCATTTTTTACTTAATCATTTTTTTAAAGTTCTTTCATTTTCTTCAGATACTCTTTATCCGGTTTATAATTACCGTATCTGACTCTTTCATATAGCTCTGTAAGCCTGCGCTTGTTTTTTTCCTTAATGGAAGGGTCTTTTTCTGCATTCTTCTTTTCCGCAAAGCCTTTAGCATCTATAAACTTAAGCATTGCTTCTTCAATGTCTTTTGCAGTATCTGAGCTTTCCGGAAGAAAATGTCTTCTGAAGGATAGTACCTTCTTCTTATAGATACGTCTGGCCTTCTGCTCATTTGACAGAGCTCCCGAAGATTCTTTTCTCTCAATACGTACCTTTTCTATTCTCCTCTTTTTCTTTGGTTTAAGATTTTCTATCTCTTCAAAATTTCTTTTCTGTTTCGATATGAGCCATTTAATCAGAGCGATGCACAGCCTGATAAGTACAAATACTATGAAGGCTATCATTGCTGCAACTAGAATAAAATAAAATATCCTTGATACTATATTTTCTTTCTCGGCTATATCCCTTATCTGACTTAGTCTTTCCCGCTGGGGAACAGGTTGATACCCCAGAAAGGCAATAAGCAGCTTCAGCAAAAATCCAAGAAGGATTAAAACTATTCTGAGAATTGCTGCAAGAGCCATAACTAGTCCATAGACCACCTTTGGAAGTCCAAGAACATCTGCAAGAACAATGGTAACTATGGTAATAAATATAATTGTAGTTACTATAACGCTGTTCACTGATACCATCTGCTTCACAGGAAGGCCTGTTACACGGCGGTTTAATACCATGTAGTTTAAAAGTCCCTCAAAATACAGATTTACCAGAAATATCACCAGCATTATGACTGCTGAAACATATCCCAGTCTCTGAAGAGCTGTATAATGTCGGTAGGCCGCAAGTATAGACACAGCCAGACCTACAACAAACACATCCCAGGGTGCATCAAAGGTTCTTTTTAAGGTATATCCTCGTTTTATATAAAATGATGCATCTATAAATATACCCAGTATCGCAAACATAAATATAATGCTCATGTGAGTATTATTTAGAAGCAGATATGCCAGCGCTCCAAGCCCCACATGTAAGAAAAACAGTGAAATGGCATGTGTCAGATGTTCTCTTGCGATATATGAAATAACAAGAATACCTGCCAGAACAGCCATTGTTCTGATGCTCATCATATCCATTCCCGAAAGGCATATACCGAAATCTATTATGAGTACTATAAACAGAAATTCATATAAAAGGCGGAGCCATCGCATAAATCTGTTGATCCATTTATACATTTATCGGCACCTCCCATCCCTCGGCATAGGAGCGATTTTTTTCATAAGGATATTCATCATAGTATGGAACTATCAAATGTACTGCACCATCAAGTCTTACGATCCTGTCAAGAAGCGTAAGGAGATCATCCTTAGCATAAGGACTGATGACCAGATACAGGCTGTCCGAACTGATGTTTTTTATTTCCTCATTCAGAATATTCTGAAATGCTTCCAGACCAATGGAACTACTTATTTCTGAAAGCATTCTGTCTATCGTGATGGCATGTTTCAGCTCAGCTCCCTCTCCTACTGCAGGCAGCTGTTTTCCATCCTTATCAACAGCATTTGTAACAAGAGAAACATTTACCTTCTCACCTATAAACTGCCTTGCGAAACTGCTGGCAAGGGAGATAGCCTCTTCAATAAGTTTCTCCGATTCAATCATATTATCATTTTCCAGATTAAGCAGAATACGGACACGGGAATCAGTTGTAAATCCCCGCATGTTGACCATGAGTTCTCTGGCTTTAGCACTCTGTTTCCAGTTTATACTTCTGTAGGGATCAAAGGGCTGATACTCTCTGATACCTCTGAAGCTCATACTATCCTCAATTATATTTCTCCTGGTCTCAAGCTCTCCCATAACACCTTTGAAAACCAGATTAAATCTGTCGGTTGCGATTTTTCTGGGAAAGATATAGATAAAATCGGTGTTTCTCATCTGTCCTGCATATTTTCTTGTCATGAAAAAATCATGAACTATAAAGTTAGCATTCTGAACTCCGAACACACCTCTGTGCGTGCCCTGAAATGACAGTTTTCTGACAACGCGCTGATGTCCCATCACAGAGAAAACTTCATTCTTGTGATAATAATCCGTTACAATACTGTTATCCGTTTCATCAAACTTAAGACTTCTGTCCACGGAAAACTTCATGTTAAAAGTAGGAAGAGGCAAATACTTATCATTAGTTACTATCTCAACAAGGTCTGCTCTCTCCCCGCATTCTATGTAATCCCGGCTGAAGCACATGTCCAGATCGAGATTTTTGAACCAGTTCTTTCTGAAAAGAATGCTCTGGATAATATATATAGTTATAAGCACAATAAATGCAGCTAATATCTTCATAATGTATACCTGAAGCTTATTTCCACTCCTCCACCGGTACGTCTACCGAAGAAGCAATCTCTCGAATAACATTTCTTGTTTCATTCAGACTTGTTATTCCTGAACTGGTAACAACTCTGTGTGCATAAACATAAGGAGCCAGAAATCTGACATCATCCGGAGTCACGTAATCACGGTCTGATATAGCAGCAAAGCTCTGGGATATTCTCATCAGATTCAGAGAAGCTCTTGGACTTACTCCAGAGAAAAGCTTCGAAGAATTCCTGGTTGCATCCGAAAGATTAACTATATACTGCATAACAGATTTATTTACAGTCACATTTCTCACAGCAGCTGAAGCCTCAACTATCTCCTCAGCCTTTACAACCGGAGATACATTTTTTTCAGGCATATCTACTATAAAACGTTCCAGTATTTTAACTTCATCATCAGTGGACAGGTCTCCCATGGTAAGCTTCACCATGAATCTGTCCAGCTGTGCCTCAGGAAGAGGAAATGTACCAGTAGTTTCTACAGGGTTCTCAGTAGCGATTACTATAAATGGTCTGCTGAGGGGTCTGCCCTCTCCATCAACAGTTACAACTCTCTCCTCCATGGCCTCTAACAGAGCTGCCTGAGTTCTGGGCGTAGCACGGTTTATTTCATCAGCCAAAAGAATATTGGTAAATACCGGTCCCGGAATAAATTCAAACTCCTCACTTTTCTGACTGTAAATATTCAGACCTGTTATATCCTGCGGCATCAGATCCGGAGTAAACTGTACTCTCTTAAAGGAGGCATCCAGGCTGTCCGCTATACATTTAGCCATGGTTGTTTTTCCTGTTCCAGGCATATCCTCCAAAAGAACATGTCCACCGGAAAGCATAGCTGAGAAAACAAGGGAAAATACCTCCTCACTTCCTATCATAACGCTTCTGATATTATCCAGAACCTTAGTATATAATTGACGTATCTCTTTTATTTCCATATTTTTGTACCTTTTTTAACTTTGAACGGTAAAAACCCCAACAGCAGCTACTGTTGGGGTTTTGAAAAATCTATATTATTATATAGTCCCCAAACACTTACTTTCTACTTGAAGTACTCTACACCTGATTCAAATATCTTCTGATCCTTATCGCCAGAGATATTCAGATATGTACTTCTGTCGCGACGTTCTGAGTGTCCCATCTTACCAAGCACTCTTCCGTCAGGACTTGTGATACCTTCAATAGCCATGTATGAACCATTGATGTTGTAATCTTCATCCATGGTAAGTGCTCCATCAGCATCAACATACTGAGTTGCTACCTGACCATTCTCAAAGAGCTTTCTAAGCCACTCATCCTTTGCAACAAATCTACCTTCACCGTGTGATATAGGAATAGAATATACTCCGCCAAGTACTGCCTTCTTAAGCCATGGGCTCTTGTTGGATACAACCTTTGTATATGCTATTCTTGACTGATGACGTCCAATGGAGTTACGGGCAAGTGTAGGACTTGTCTCAGTCTGCTCAACTATCTCACCTGTAGGAACAAGTCCCAGTTTGATGAGTGCCTGGAATCCATTACAGATACCAAGTACCAGACCGTCTCTCTCATTTAGAAGCTTCATCATTTCTTCTTTAATCTTTTCGTTCCTGAATGTTGTAGCTATGAATTTACCTGAACCATCAGGCTCATCACCACCAGAGAATCCACCAGGGAACATTACTATCTGAGCATCACTGATAGCCTTTGTAAATGCATCAACACTATCTCTGATACCCTGAGCATCCATATTGTTCAGAACGATAACTTCTGTCTCAGCCCCCGCTCTTTCAAAAGCTCTCGCACTGTCGTATTCACAGTTAGTACCTGGGAATACAGGAATAAATACCTTTGGTTTAGCAACCTTATTCTTACATACATAAATGCTCTTTGCATTATATACTCCGCCTTCATAACCTGTAAGTGCCGGGTTATATCTGGCCTTTAATTCTGACTCATCTTTTCCTGCTTTAACTGAAGCTTTATAATCCTCAACATGTTTTCTGAATCTTGCATATACACCGCTGTCGGTTGAGAATACTTTCTTAAGTCTGCCTGTCCATGCTTCAAGAGCTTCATCTATACTAACCTTGCAGGAACCATATACAAACTTCTCACTGTCTGTAACAGTACCTATAACCTTGGCAGGAAGTCCCAGAGATTTGATATCTTCCGGTCTTACTTCCATTATGATAGAACCATAATCCTTACGGCCGAGTTCAGCTTCACTCACTACCTTGGAATCAATAGTTACGCCAAGCTTGTTACCAAAGGCCATCTTGCTGACGGCTTCGATGATACCACCGAACCCTACTGCAAATGCACTCTGAACCAGATCTGCTTCAACAGCTTTTCTTACCTTTGCATACTTCTCAAGAACATCAGCATAAACTGGAAGATTGTTCTCGTCCTTATCGATATCCAGCTTAACAAGCACATTTCCTGCTTTCTTAAGTTCACTGGTAACAACATTCTCTACTGTATTCATATCTACAGCAAATGAGCAGAGAGTAGGTGGAACATCTATCTCATTAAACGAACCACTCATACTGTCCTTTCCACCGATGGAAGGAAGGCCAAGACCGATCTGAGCTGAATATGAACCAAGCAGTGCAGCCAGAGGTTTACCCCAGCGTGTCGGGTCTTCAGTCATTCTCTCAAAGTATTCCTGGAAGGTAAGTCTGATCTTTGATACATCACCACCTGCAGCAGCTATTTTTGCAACTGAATCGATTACAGAATAAATAGCTCCATGGTATGGGCTCCAGGACATAAGATATGGATCAAGTCCATAACTCATCATGCTGACAGCATCTGTTCTTCTGGTTCCAAGCATTGGTACAGTAGCTATCATTGTCTGCATAGGTGATAACTGATAACGTCCACCATATGGCATTGTTACTGTACATGCACCGATGGTTGAGTCGAACATTTCCACCAGACCTCTTTCAGATGCAACATTCAGATCTGAAAGGATATCCAGCCATTTCTGTCTTACATCCGCATCCGGATTACTGTAGGTCTCTGTACCTGCTTTTGAATCAATACCTGCAAACGGATCAACATTTTCATCAGGCATCATTACCTCAGCTGTGGTCTCCTGATGAGCACCGTTGGTATTGAGGAATGCTCTGCTTATATTTACTATTTCCTTACCACGCCATTTAAGAACCAGACGTGGCTCCTCAGTAACTGTAGCTACCTTTACAGCCTCAAGATTCTCTTCTCTTGCAAAATCCAGCAGCTTATCTGCATCTGCTGCATCAACAACTAGAGCCATTCTTTCTTGAGATTCTGATATAGCCAGTTCTGTTCCATCAAGACCTGTATATTTCTTTGGCACCAGATCCAGATTTATATCCAGACCATCTGCCAGCTCACCGATTGCAACTGACACACCACCGGCACCGAAATCGTTACATTTCTTTATAAGTGTTGTAACCTCAGGGCGACGGAAAAGTCTCTGAAGTTTACGCTCTGTAGGAGGATTACCCTTCTGAACCTCAGCACCGCAGCTTTCCAGCGATTCTGAATTATGTGCCTTGGAAGAACCTGTAGCTCCACCACAACCGTCTCTTCCTGTTCTTCCTCCCAGAAGAATGATAACATCTCCAGGATCAGAGGTAAGTCTCTTAACATTATCCTTTGGAGCAGCTCCGATAACCGCTCCGATTTCCATACGCTTAGCCACATAATTTGGATGATATATTTCCTGTACAAGACCGGTTGCAAGTCCTATCTGGTTACCATAGGATGAGTAACCCTTAGCAGCTGTAGTAACAATCTTACGCTGTGGAAGCTTGTTTGCCAGAGTCTCTTTTAATGACTTAGTCGGATCAGCCGCTCCTGTCACACGCATAGCCTGGTATACATAGGTACGTCCTGACAGCGGATCTCTGATAGCTCCACCGAGACAGGTTGCCGCCCCACCGAAAGGCTCAATCTCTGTAGGATGATTGTGAGTTTCATTCTTGAAGGATATCAGCCAGTCCTCTGTAACCAGTGAACCATCTGCTTCTCTTATGGTAAGTGGAACAACTATGGTACATGCATTTATCTCGTCTGACTCATCCAGATCTTCGAGCTTACCATCTTTTCTCAGCTTCTTCATACCCATGAGGGCAATGTCCATAAGGCAGGTAAATTTATCATCTCTTCCAGCATTTATCTCAGCTGCATCAGCCAGATACTTATTAAATGTATCTTCTATGGCAGCTCTGTATTTTCCTTCATCAAACTTAACATTTGTAAGCTCAGTTGCAAATGTAGTATGACGACAATGATCTGACCAGTAGGTATCAAGAACTCTGATCTCAGTCATGGTCGGATCTCTATGCTCCTCAGTTCCGAAATAATTTCTGATATGGAGAAAATCCTTATAAGTCATGGCAAGTCCAAGACTGTCATAAAGCTTTTTAAATTCCTCTTCAGGCATGGTGGTATATCCATCCATGATCTTTACGTCATCCGGCTCGTCATAGATAGCCGCAAGAGTTTCTGGCTTTTCAGCATTATCAAGTCTGGACTCTACAGGGTTGATAACGTATTCTTCTATAGTCTTCTTATCCTCATCGGAAAGAGTTCCTGAAACCGCATAGGTTATACCTGAACGAATGATAGGCTCTGATTTTGAATCCAGAAGCTTTACACACTGCTCAGCTGAATCCGCACGCTGATCAAACTGTCCAGGAAGATACTCCATGGAGAATACAAACTCATCATCTGTATGAGGAAATTCTTCTTTATATACAATATCTACAGGCGGTTCTGAGAATACGGTTACAATAGCCTCCTCAAAAACCTCGTCTGACAGATTTTCAACATCATACCTTACCAGCTCCCTTACCGTTACATCAGAAAGCCCGAGATATGCTCTGAATTCATTGGTCAGCTCATCTGCTCTTACACTGTAATCAGGTCTTTTTTCAACGTAGATTCTTCTTACACTCATGATTTTCTCCTCGTTATTTTTATAAATTACATCTTCTCCATCGGCTGAAAACAGCTGACGGATGAGACGACATCAACTACTTATGTATCTTTTTGATCAGACGGAATATAGTTACATTCTGATATATGAGTGGATCGTCCTGCATATAAAATATTATTCCATCTGATGGTGACCTTACTTCACTAAGTATATGGCCATCCATTGGATCAACTATCTCTCCCAGAAGATCACCTCTTTTAACTTCAGAGTTTACATTTGTAAGTCTTCTGAAGAAACCGGCTGCATCTGATTTGATGCTCTGCATATCTTCCTCGTCCATGACGGTAGATATATTTCCACCCATACTATTATATCTTATTATTCCCATTCTTGAAAGAAATCTGAGAACAGCGCTTACGGCTACCTCTGCATATTCCTCATTTATACGTTCAGTTCCTCCTGAATAAAGGGAAAAAGCTTCAGTACCGGATTTCTGCCAGTTATAATTAAGTGTTCCTTCTTCAAAAGAACGGGCTGTATTTAACATTACAAAGGGAAGGCCGAAGAGATTTGCGAGATTTGTACTCTCATTTCCAGTCTTCAGCATTCTTACATGTGGAATGAATCTGCCTCTCATATAATATGAAGGGAATTGTATTCCATAGGAAAAGGTCTTCAGATCTTCCATAAGCGAATACGCCAGTCTGCTGGTGGCCGGTCCGTCCGGATTTCCCGGAAATTCTCTGTTTATATCAGAATCATCTGACAGCCAGTATTTATGACTGGCATTCAGTGAACTGTAGTTGACCGTAGGTACTACCATTACAGATTTGCCGGGAACAATATCCCCAGCTTCCTCAAGTTCTGAAAGACACTGGGACAGACGTGAACATATATACAGCTGCTGATACTCATTTCCTCTCATGGCACCAACTATCGCAGCACTATGTTCCGCTCTGATAGGTTCAGAATATGAACCCGCTCCATATATATAACCATATATATTATGTTCTCCACTAAAGGGAGTCTCGTAGGAAAAAAGTATCTTCTGTCTCATGATTCACCTCCTACGATTCTTGCCAGAAGAGATCCAACCTCAATAATCGGATACTCCCTCATAGCACAGACCATTCCTGTTTTTGGTGTAGTTATCACTTCCTGAACAGAACCTGTCAGAACGTCAACTACCTTTCCTATCTTCATTCCTGCATCTACTCTGTCATAGGTTTTGACATTTGGTATAAATATACCACTTGATTCAGAATTAATATAGGTCATCTGATTATCGTAAGCCACAGCAGGGCCTTTTACACTTTTTACTTCTCCATCCCAGATATCCATGAACTTCATCATGGCAAATATACCATCAACCAGCTGGTCTCCGGCTACCTGATCTATCTTATAGGCATAGCAGGATTCTGTAACACAGGCTGCAACCCCTCTTTTATTCAGCTCATATACAAGGCTTCCGCCCTTAACCTGAGTAGAAGGATGAACCCATACCATATCACAGTTCAGCTTTGATGCATAAGGCATAACCTTATCTACCACATCATCATTCATTCTTATCTGAAGTATCTCATCCAGATACATATTACTGCCATGAATATCCAGACAGAATTCACTCTTCGGTCCGTCATCGCTGCTAATAATATCATCCATTATACAGCTGGCAGCATACTCACCTATAGCACCACTCTTCGCCCCTGGAAAGAGCTCGTTCATATCCAGCTCAGACCCTGGTATCTCTCTGGTTTTTGCTTCCATGGCCAGAGGATTTATGGCAGGGTATATATCAACTATACCCTTCAGACTTTTATAATCTTCTTTGATTCTCCTGATAACTTCATAGCAGACATACTGTCCCTGCATTTCATCCCCATAAATTCCGGAAACGAGGCTGATACGTCTCTCATTTCCGGTTATAACGTCAGGAGTCAGTCTGTTCTTCTTTATTTTGAGAACCTCATTTACCATGAGATTGACTCTTGCTATTGTCTCTATCATTTAGTAATCCCCGTTTATAAACTATTTGATCATTTCTCGTGCACTGGCGATTATTGTTTCGGTTATATTTTCCCCACCGAGAAGTCTTGCCAGTTCCATTACTCTGCCTTCTTCATCAAGAGGCTTAATGGAGGTAAGTGTCTTGTTATCGATAACTTCCTTCTGTATCACATATGCATGATCTGCTTTTGCTGCGATCTGAGGCAGATGAGTTATAGCAATAACCTGTCTGGTCTCGCCAAGTCTCTTCATCATATTTCCTACCTTCTGTGCAGTGATACCACTTATACCGACGTCTATTTCATCAAATATCAGCGTCGGAGTGTCATCAGCTTCCGAAACTACTGATTTAATGGCAAGCATTATTCTGGACAGCTCTCCACCTGAAGCAGTATCAGCAAGAGGTCTCATCTTTTCACCCACATTTGTAGATATCATGAACTCCGCTTTATCCGCTCCATTCATTCCTGGTTCTGTCTCTTCAAAATTCATATCAAATCTGACATCATTAAAATTCAGCTCTCTCATTGCTTCTGCAACAACAGCTGTCAGTTGTTTAGCACTCTTTTTTCGTTCCTTTGTAAGTACAATGCATTTATCAGAGAGCATAGTCTCAGCCTGAGACATTTCCTTCTTAAGTCTTTCCACGGTCTCATCATAGGACTCCAGCTCCTCTAACTCGACCTTTAAGGAGTCCAGAGATTCCAGAACAGCTTCTATGCTGTCGCCATATCTTGACTTTAATGTATTGATGAGATTCAGTCTGTTTTCTGTTTCTGCAAGAACCTCCGGCTCGAACTGAGTATCAGAAGCATAATCAGCCAACTGTCTGGAAAAGTCACTGAGAAGCCCATCTATATCTGAAAGGGTATTGATGAGTTCCTCTGCAGAGGGATCCAGCTTCATCAGACCACTGATTTCTCTTGCTGCACGTGAGACGAGATTTCCGGCAGAAATATCCTTATCATATCCTGTAAGGAGCCCTACTTCACTGGTGATCTCAGCTATATCCTGAGCAGCGCTTGCTTTTCTGTAGATATCCTCAAGCTCGGTATCTTCCCCGGGCTTTAGTCTTGCACTTTCTATATCATTTATCTCATAACGTATGTAGTCTGCCTTCTTAATTCTCTCAGTCTCATCCATCTGCATGGACTGAACCTTATCAGAAAGCGTTTTATAATTCCTGTACAGCTCTGCTACATTTTCCTTCAGGCCTTTTATCTTCTCAGAAAAATTATCCACCATATCCAGATGATGTGATACCTTCAAAAGAGTTCTCTGCTCATGCTGTGCATGAAGACCTATAAGTATACCTGCAACAGTTTTAAGCTTTGCCACTGTAACAGTTTTATCATTTATCCTATTAACGGTTCTTCCATTAACCAGTCTTC
Source organism: uncultured Lachnospiraceae bacterium (assembly GCA_902782695.1). Lineage (GTDB taxonomy): Bacteria > Bacillota > Clostridia > Lachnospirales > Lachnospiraceae > Eubacterium_Q. The sequence continues at coordinate 11,063 of CACZOE010000274.1, forward strand.
TGGATATCAGAAGTTCCCCGTCAGACACTTCTATCTCTTCCATAGCCAGGAGCTTCTCTGTACATTCATTCACAGAAAAAAGCAGTTCTACCTGTCCCTCTTTATCGGGGTTTCTTAAAAACGAAGTATCATACTTACCGCCAAGTCCTATACCGATAGAGCCGATAATAATGGATTTACCTGCACCCGTCTCTCCGGTAAGGATATTAAGCCCTTCATTAAAATCTATATCCAGCTCATCTATCAGAGCAAGATTAACTATATGTAAATTTATTAACATTTATGTGGTAACTCCCTTGATTTTATGTATTACCCTGTCCGTCATGGATGCATCCCCTACTGCAATGAAGATCGTGTCATCACCGGCTATGCAGCCCAGCGTTCCCTCTATCATCATACCATCTATAGCTGCCCCTACAGCCATAGCCATTCCGGAGTAGGTTTTAATCACAACAAGATTACCTGCGGCTGCTACACTTATGATGCCGCTGGTAAGTACCTTTGTATACGAATCACCATCCTGTCCACCTTTTAATGTTATGCCGGGATCAGGAGAAATGTATCTCTGTCTTCCCGGACCTATATGTTTTTTTCTGAGTCTCAGTTCTCTGATATCTCGTGAAACCGTTGCCTGTGTAGTGATTATGCCTTCATCGGCAAGCGCCTTTAACAGCTCCTCCTGGGTCCCGATTTCCTTTTCAGAAATAACCTTAAGGATCATCTTTTGTCTATCAACTTTAAGCATACCTGTCATCCTCCCAGTTTCTTTCTGAGAATCTCATAAACACTTGAATCGTCCAGCTTTACTACTGAAAATGTATATGGGGAAACCTCTATATCCACCTTGCTTCCCAGTTCCATTTTAAAGGTCTCGGCTCCATCAAATGATACGAGACCGCTGCATTCTATATCTTTTCTCTTGCGGAGTATTTCCAGAGTGATTCTGTCTTCTGCTCCAAATATAACACTTCGTCTGGATAATGAATAAGGTGATATGGGAGTCATAACCATAAGTCTTGCATCACCCTTTACTATAGGACCGCCCGCAGAGAGATTGTAACCTGTTGAACCTGTAGGAGTCGCAACCAGGATTCCGTCAGCCTCGCAGGTATCAAAATGTTTATCATTAACATATATCCTGACTGCTATCAGACGAAGAGCATTCTCACGGGCAAATACTATATCGTTCAGGGCATAAGCCACCTTACTTTCAGTCCCATCGGTAACGATTCCTTTCAGCATCATACGCTCTTCTATCCGGTAATCACCTGATATAAGTCTGCCGATCATGCTGTCTATCTCAGAAACCACAACCTCTGTCATAAATCCGACTGTACCGAGATTCACTCCGATCACTGGAATATTTCTTCCTGAAAGAGCATGTGATATCCTTAGCATGGTGCCATCTCCGCCCATGACAATAATAACATCTGTATCATCAAAGCAGTCTGTAAGTCCTTCAGAATCAAGTCCCACATGAAGCCTGGTTTCAAAGCCCTTGCTTCTGATAAGCTCATCTGTATATTTAGACCACTTAAGATCAATGTCTTTAAGTTCATTTGCAATTATTAGGAATTTTTTACATTCTTTCATATACTACTCTTTCGAAAGGACATTTCCATTTATTCTGAAGGGCACATTTTATGATTTATCCAGAGCCCCATGACTATCATTTACAAGTTTTTTTACTATATCATTAACTTCTGTATCTTCTATCTCTTTACCAGATAGTATGAGTCTGCCTTTTATAGCATTACCCTCATCATCATTATCCGTTTTCCTGATATACATCAGGTATTCTATATTCCCCTCAGGTCCTTTTACTGGAGAATAGTCCAGTCCAAGAAGGTCAAATCCGGCCTCCAGCGTAAACCCAAGTACGTTTCTTATAACTTCTTCATGAGTGCTTTTTTCTCTTACAACACCCTTTTTACCAACCTTTTCACGCCCTGCTTCAAACTGAGGTTTGATCAGGCAGACAGCTCCGGCATTTTCCTTCATCAGGTCTCTCATAGGAGGAAGCACTTTTGAAAGTGATATAAACGAAACATCCACAGAGGCAAATCTCACCAGCTCGTCTATATCCTCAGGCTTTACATACCTTATATTTGTCTTCTCCATACAGACAACTCTGTCATCATTTCTCAGACTCCAGGCCAGCTGTCCATGACCCACATCCACAGAGTAAACCTTTGAAGCACCATTTTGAAGCATACAATCCGTAAATCCACCGGTTGAAGCCCCGATATCCATACATACCATCCCGTCAAGAACTATAGGGAATACCTGTATGGCCTTTTCAAGTTTAAGTCCTCCACGGCTTACGTATTTAAGAGTCTTTCCTCTTACTTCTATCTGGACATCCTCGGTAAAAGTACTTCCGGCCTTATCCTCTTTTTCACCTTCGACATAGACTATACCTGACATTATAATAGCCTTTGCCTTTTCCCTGGATTCAGCAAGTCCTTTTTCAACCAATAAAACGTCCAGTCTCTTTTTACTCTTCTTATCCATCTGATATATACCAAAAACTTTCTTAACCAGAAAGCTTAACTAATTTCCTTTATAATCTCTTTATAAATACTATCCACATCCAGACCTAATGCTTCCTTAAGTCTGTTAGTACTTCCATGCTGAACTGTCTCTTCTTTTATGCAAAAATGTATCAGCTTTGTATTAGAGGTGTATTTAACCTCTCCGGACTCCGCCTCAAGATCCTTCAGATTATACTCAAGTCCCATTTCGGCCATTTCATAGCCAATAGCTTCGCCAACACTTCCACGCCTGATGGATTCCTCCATAACTGCTATAACATCAAAATCCCGGATAGTTTCC
>CACZOE010000275.1 GCA_902782695.1 uncultured Lachnospiraceae bacterium
CGTGGTCTAGACTGATTACTTAACGCAGCCTGCTTTGGCTTGCTGTTTAGCAAGCCAAACCCGCTGCTTGTAGCGGCACGATTGCTTCGCAATCGTGGTCTAGACTGATTACTTAACGTGGCCTGTTTGCGCTTGCCGCTGCCAATTGTATATGCGAGGAAAGTTTGCTCAGCGAGCATTCCCTGCGAGTCGAGCAAATCTATTCCGAGCTATCCTTTCACACTTCCTGAGTATGCGATTCCGTCTACCAGATATTCTTCTCCATATAAGAATATAAGTATCGGCGGTACCATATATATAGTCGCTACTGCAAACGCGAGTCCTATTTCACCCTGATTTATCTGTGACAGGAATACAGAAAGCGGATGATATGCAGAGTTGCTCAGCATTATCAGCGGCTGCTCAACCATATTCCAGTAATCTATAAATACAAGAATCGCAACGGACGCTATAGGTCCCTTACACATAGGTACTGCAATTCTCCAAAATATATTCCACTCATTAGCCCCATCCAGTTTTGCAGATTCTATAACCGACTGAGGAATTCTTCTCATATACTTAGTGAGAAGATATACACTAAAGGGTGCAAAGATTCCCGGAAAGATTATGCTCCATCTTGTATCCAGAATTCCAAACCAGTTGGCCACCAGATAATTCGGAACCAGTGTTACCTGATAAGGCATAAGCATCAGCACCAGATATAAGAAAAAGATTATCTCTCTTATTCTCCCTCTAAACCTGGCGAAACAATATGCCGCTCCCAGAGCAATTGCTATCTGAAATACCATAATAGGCAGAGTCAGAAGTACCGAATTCCAGAATTTCATCAGATAATCCGGACTCTTCAGAAGCACCGTCGTATACTGACTTGCTACTACTTTGTCTGGAATCAGTTTCAGATTTACCACTTCAGAGCGATAGGTTCTTGAACCACCCTCTTCAGACGAATCCGAATAATCATTAAATATAATTCCGTAATTTGAACTTATCTCCTGTTCGGACATAAAAGAATTTGCTAATGTGAGTACCGTAGGAAGAAGAAATGATATGGCAAATATGGCCGCTATAAAAGTCAGCAGTATCTTTCTTCCCAGAGTTCTCTTCTTTCTGGATCTGAACTTTTTCTGTTTTCCTGAAGACTTATCCGAGGTTTTTTCCAGGAGCGTATCCTCTATTTCCTGATCCTCATCATCAGACAGAAACTCCTCATTTTCTTCATCAACAGTAAGAAACTCTTCATTTGTGTCATCATCAGACAGAAACTGTTCATTTATATCCTTCTCAGATTCCCGAAGTATGCTATTTTGTTTTTCATCTGTCTTTTCCATATATTACTTTATCCTAATGTATTGATCAGCCTTCAACATCCTTGCCGAATTTATCCTCGACAATAAATAGAATTCCAATCACAATGATCATTACTATACACATGATTATCGCAGCCGAAGAAAGCTTCTGATAATCAAGTGATTTAAATGTATTATTCATAAAATGCTGCAGCATATACAGCGTATCATACGGGTAGTCACCGGTCAGAAGATATACTTCTCTAAAGACCTTAAAAGAATTTATAAGTGACATTATTCCGACAAAGAAGATTGTCGGTGTTATATACCTTAGCTTGATAAACCAGAACTGTTTGAAGGAGGATGCACCATCAAGCAGCGAAACCTCCAGAACATCCCTTGGAATCGCCGCCAGCGCCGCCATAAACAAAATCATGTTATATCCCAGATTCTTCCAAAGGAAAAGGATTACGACTACTATCTGACTATAATCAGACTTAAACCAGTCAATCGGATTACCACCATACAGAGTTACGGCCTCATTTATTACACCGTGATAGTCAAAGAGAACCTGCCAGATGAGAACGACCGACGCTACCGGAACCATGAGCGGACTTAAAAAGAAAGTCCTGAACTGACTTCTCATAGGAATCTCTTCCTCAAGGATAAGTGCCATGACCAGTGAAAGCAGGATTGCCAACGGAACTGATATAAGCGAAAATGTAGCCGTATTTTTTGCAGCCTGTCTGAAGGCTGTGTTTTCAAATACATTTCTGTAATTATCAATACCAACGAAATTTTTACCTACAATGCTGTCTATTCCGGCATAGTAAATTACCACAAAAAAAGGAACCACGAAAAAGAGCATAACGCCTAAGAAGCTGGGTCCCAGAAAGAGACTGGAAGCCAGTCTCTCTCTGAAAGTCTCACGCCTCTTTCGGTAGCGGATCTCGTGACCCTCTTTATCCAGGAGAACTTCTACTTTATGTAGTTCTTTCTTTTTTGAATTATTTATTTTCATTTACATATGTGCTCGCTCTGTTTTGTATTATACCAGCAACCTCATCAACGGATTTATCTCCCTTAAAGTAAGCTTCTGCTTCCTCAGTAATGATATTTGTGAGATTTTCATCCATTTCCTTGATTCCGTCAGCCTGATCTACTATTTTCTTAAATTCCTCAACGTCTTTTTCAGTAAGTGGCTTCATTTCTATTTCAAAATCATCCCAGCCAGTTGATCCTGTTATAGGATATATATCATTTCCATACTTGTCCTTGGAATCCTCTTCTATCATTTTGGATTTAAGCATTTCATCAAATACATCCTGTCTTGAAGGAGCTCCCCAGAACTGAGTATAATTCTTACCCTGATATTCCTCAGACATCATTTCACTAATAAAATCCCATGCAGCTTCCTTGTTCTCACTCTTTGCAGATATGGCTATACAATCGCCAAAATTCAGATAAGTTCCGCTGCCAGTTTTTGACGGATATCCCTTATAACATATATCGTTATCAAATATCTGAGAATACATCTGCATCTGATCAGGAGTTATATCTCCTTCCATAAACAGAAGCTTTCCATTCCTGATTCTTGTAGGCTCTGATTCTGTATCCTCATTATATTCCATCTCTTCATTTATACCACGATTACTCATTTCAAGAATCGCTTTGAACTCAGGCGAATCAAAACTTACTTCTCCCTTTTTCCAGTCAACAAAATCTCTGCTGCAGGAGTACAGGAAGTTTCTGAGCATATCCATCTTATTGTTGGACCAGAAAAGGAATGTATCCTCATCCTTAGTTTCAACATAAGACTTCATATCTTCAAATGTCCAGCCAGGTTCCTCTCCTACCTCTGAAGCCTTACCCATCAGTGTGCTGATCGAGAAAGTAGTTGCAAGATAATATACCTTTCCATCCTTCTCAAGACATTTTCTTACTGCAGGAACCAGATCATCCATGCTGAAATCAGGATCCTTATCTATAAGTTCATTAAGATCTGTAAACAGTCCCTTGGAAATGCACTGATCCATAGACATATTTCCAAAGCCACTTGTATTCAGGTCAAACATATCTGGAAGATTTCCTGCAGCTATCTCTGCACTTATTTTAGCAGCCGGATCATCACTATCACTATAATCAACCAAATTTATACGGTATTTCGACTGAGACTTATTGTAGTCAAGTACCTTCTGCTTCAGCTCGTAATTACCATAAACAGACATAATTGTCAGTACTGTACGATTATCGATATCAGAAGCATCAGCCTTTAAATAAGACATCACTGTTGAACTCTCATCATAGAATACTGCAAAGACTCTTCCTTCCTCATTAACAGACATTCTTCCGATCATATCAGAATTCATATCAGACTTGTTCATATCAACTATTTTTTCAGCCTTGTTCTCTTTAATGTTATAACCACACAAAGAATCATTGCTCTTATAGAAGAAATCGTAATTACCTGAACCTCTGATTATCTGATTAATGTATGAAACACCATTTATCTGGAACTCTGATCCAAAAGCCCCTTTTTCTTTATCCAGAATTTTACCAAGTATTGTAGACTTTTCTTCTTCATATTTTGTCTGGATAACCAGGATGTCTCCATCCTTTGTTATACCGGATGCATCAAAGTATTCTTCTGAAGATACACTGGCCTTCTCATTTAAATCCTTATCGAATATTTTTAATTCCTTATCATAGAAAGCAACCAGATTTCCTTCGTCATCCATCATCAGGTTCGACAACCATGAATCACCTGAAACATCTGTTATTTTTGAAATATCTTTCTCATCTGTCAGCTGACCATTATCCAGCTTATACATCTTACTTAAAGTTCTGTCATCTTCGGAATACTTGACCTTGGTAACATAGAGCTCTCCATCTTTATTCACAAGCATTCTGTCCATGTACCAGTTTCCATCATCTGTTTCTTCAAGAAGAAGCTCTGCATCTCCTCCGGTCTCAGGCACCTTGTAAATCCTATATATCGTACTACTTGAATCTCCCATCATATTTCCATCTACAGGAGTTGCCATTTCCGGCTCACCGTCAGTTCCGCTGGCTGTATCAAACCACTCTCCAGAAAAAATATAGAGGTAACCATTCGAATTTGTGTAATCATACACTTCACCCTCTACATTGTTTACAGCAAAATCCGGATCCTCAGTATATATATAGTCTCCTGACATATCCTTTGCAGCAGATATCTTGCTTTCGGATTCTACTGTACCTTTCTCATTCTTTTTACCACATCCGACCGTTCCGACTGTAAGCGCAGCCGCAAGAGTCAGACAAAGCAGTTTTTTAAGCCTCATCACTTAACCTCCAATGTTTTTACTTAAATAATTTCTTTTTGAATATACAAAAATGATACATCATAAATGTATCATTTTTATATATATATTATTAAGACTTTCTTAATATGCCTAACTTATTAAATTTTATGTATGGAATAATTTCTTTGTCTGATACCTAGGTTCGCAGGTCAGATTTACTCCCAGTTTCTTAAATACTCCAACATCCACCTGAGAAAGAATTACAGATGAATGAACTTCAAGTCCTGCAAGATTTGGAAGCTGTGCATAAGCCGCCTTAGCCTCAGGATTCGTATTAGCTTCTATAGAAAGTGCAATGAGTATCTCATCTATATGAAGAAGCGGATTATGATTTCCCAGATAATTAACCTTAAGTTCCATGATAGGTTCAATGTTCTGAGGAGAAATCAGCTTCGCACTATCATCTATACCGGCAAGCACCTTTAACGCATTTAACATGAGCGCTGAAGAAGCTCCAAGAAGTGTGGAAGTCTTTCCGGTCAGTATACTTCCATCTGGCATTTCCATGGCAGCTGCAGGATTTCCTGTCTCCTCTGCTCTGATATTTGCAGCAGCAACCACAGGTCTGTCTGCTATAGATATTCCAGCCTTTTTCATAAGTAGTTCTATCTTCTGAATAGCACTGTCACCAGCATCACCTTTTCTCTTATCACAGAGAGCCTGATAATAACGTCTGATTATTTCCTGATTGGAAGCCTGCTTGGTTACCTCATCATCTATAATACAGTGACCAGCCATATTTACACCCATATCTGTAGGTGATTTATATGGACTCTCACCCTGAATCTTCTCAAACATAGCTTTGAGAACCGGGAATACTTCAACATCTCTGTTGTAATTAACCACTGTCTCGCCATAAGCTTCAAGATGGAAAGGATCGATCATATTAATATCATTCAGATCAGCTGTTGCTGCCTCGTATGCAAGATTAACAGGATGATTAAGAGGAATGTTCCAGATAGGGAAGGTCTCAAACTTAGCATATCCAGCCTTAATGCCTCTCTTCTGTTCATGATATAACTGAGACAGACATGTGGCCATCTTACCACTTCCTGGTCCGGGAGCTGTTACAACAACCAGCGGTCTTGTAGTTTCTATGTAATCATTTCTTCCATATCCCTCATCACTTACTATCATAGGAATGTCAGAAGGATAACCAGCTATAGGATAATGTCTGTATACTTTCAGTCCCAGAGCTTTCAGCTTCTTTTCATAAGCAACTGCAGAAGGCTGTTCTTTAAACTGAGTAAGTACAACAGAGCCTACATAGAGACCATTATTTGTAAATGCATCTATAAGACGAAGAACATCCATATCATAGGTGATACCAATATCTCCTCTTACTTTATTCTTTTCTATATCGCCAGCCTTTATAGCGATTACTATCTCAGCATCTTCCTTGAGTTGCTTAAGCATGGTAATTTTTGAATCCGGCTTAAATCCCGGAAGAACTCTGGATGCATGATAATCATCAAAAAGCTTTCCACCAAATTCGAGATACAGCTTACCGCCAAACTGACTTATTCTTTCTCTAATATGCTTGGACTGCATATCCAGATATTTATCATTATCAAATCCTATACCTTTCATACTTTCCTCTCCAAAAATAATTTGTGGGGTGTTTTCACACACCCCACAATTATACAACTGATTGATTGTCCTATCAAGAATTGATTTACTTAGTTTTAGTTAAGTTTCATATCTCCATCCTTAACCCAGCCAATCTTTCTAAATATCTTATCGAATATCAGAGAAAGTACAGCCGGAAGCACAAGTGAGATAAGAACCAGACCTATCCAGTCCATAGCTGTTATTCCACTCTTGGCACCTGATGCTACATCATTAACCCATCCTGTATATACACCAATCTGTCCAACCAGTCCACAGGTACCCATACCTGATGAAACCGGAGCACCGTTCATCTGAAGATGGAACAGACAGGTTGCGATCGGTCCTGTAATAGCTGATGCAAGTGTAGGAGCCAGCCAGATACGAGGATTCTTTACTATGTTACCCATCTGAAGCATAGAAGTTCCTATACCCTGAGATACCAGACCACCCCATTTATTTTCTTTAAATGATATAACAGCAAATCCAATCATCTGAGCACTGCAGCCTGCTACAGCAGCTCCACCTGCAAGACCTGTAAGACCAAGTGCCGCACATATAGCAGCTGATGATATAGGAAGTGTAAGGGCGATTCCTACAAGAACAGATACAAGTATACCCATGATAAATGGCTGCTGCTCTGTAGCCCACATGATGATCTCTCCAACCTTCATAGCTGCCTTTCCAAGCCATGGTGCCAGAAGCCATGAAAGAAAGATACCTACTGCAATGGTAACAAGCGGAGTAACCAGAATATCAACCTTTGTCTCTTTTGAGATAGCCTTTCCACATTCTGATGCGATAATAGCAATAAACAGAACTGCCAGCGGACCACCTGCTCCACCAAGTGCATTTGCTGCAAAACCAACTGTTATCATCGAGAATAGTACGAGTGGCGGACATTTTAATGCATGTGCAATGGCTACTGCCATAGCAGGACCACTCATAGCTGTTGCAAGCCCACCAACAGTATAATCAACGCCTCCAACAGTCGCTATTGTCTGTGTCAAAAAAGCAATATTGAACTGAGTTCCGATGGTATTGATTATAGTCCCGATAAGAAGTGAACAGAAAAGTCCCTGTGCCATGGCACCAAGAGCATCAATTCCATATCTCTTAAGAGATATCTCGATATTCTTTCTCTTCAGAAAACCTTTGAAACCTTTTTCTTTCACTTCGGTTTTCTTTTCCGTTTCTTTCTCTGCAGAAGACTCCGAAGCCTCAGCCTTTGTTTCAACGGTTTCTTTTACTAAATTTTCCTGCTTGTTTTGTTTGTTCGTTTTGTTCTTCTTGTTACTCATTTTAATTCCTCTTTTTCCTTGAATCACAGATAAACTATGATATTAATAGGTGTCTTGACACCTGTCAAAACATAAATGACGTGACACATTATAGTATCACGTCATTCAAAAGTCAATGCCAATAATATTCTAATATATTAGCTTTATATATACATTTTTTACAAAAGGATTCCTAATTCCTTTAATTTATCCAATGCTCTGTTTATCTGTTCTTCTGTGTTGGCACTAACAGTATGTAAATGTATCCCTTCAGTAAGCGCTGACAGAGGCACAGCATTTTCCTCCTTCGACTTTCTGATAAACTCATCCACATCAAACCTGCTGGAAATCCTTAGCCCTCCTATGAGCTGTCCGTAGATTGGATGCTCAACTATAACATCCTCGACAGTGCATCCTTCATCTACCAGAATATATAGCTCCGCCTGAGTTTCCTCTGCATTATGATTTACCGCAATTCTTCTGGTAACGTTCTTCTCCTTAGGCGCAGATATATATCCCCTGGGAGTTGACAATATATCATTTCCCTCTGCACGAAGCAGCGCTACATCACCCACTATGATCTGTCTGCTTACTCCCATATCCTTAGAGAGTTTGGTTGCGCTGACCGGCACATCACTATTTTGAATTATATCCAGTATTTTATCTCTTCTATTGTGATTATCCATTTTGTTTTCCTGTAAATAACTACCACTCTATCCGACAGGCATTTAACTATTCATCTAATATTGTATGCTCAGTCTTTATTATAGCTCTCTGAATCGAATCCTTTGAATTCTTCCAGTCTGCCTCCTTATTTCTGTAATCATGTTTATCTATGAACCATGATACATCCGAATTTACCCGCTCCATATTATCGAAATATATTTTATTCAGAACATTGCGGAATTCATCATATTGCTGCTGATTCAGCTGTTCTGCCCCTCTCTCATAAAGTATTCCATAATGCAGGGTACAGAAGCCTTTTGATTTTTGCAGTTTCTCCTTGAATTCCGGATCCTTCTTCCACATATGAAAAATGGTATGAATATATCTGTCAAAAACCGGATCTATTCTCTGACATACAAAACAGTTAGACTCCAGTTCTTCTATATATTTTACCACCGGAGATTTCTCCTGTTTACGGGAAAACAGACCTTTTGCCCCCGGGCTGTCCTTCTCTGCCAGGGCTTTTAGCTCTCTGTTAGTTTTATTCATATGAGTGTTCAGCATAAGAGCCACTCCAAGCTTGTTCTTATTTGCATACATCATTTTGATATGTTTCGGACAGAACCCCAGCTTATCAGTCATCTCTCTGTTATCATCTTCCATGTAGCTAGGACCCATTGTAAATTCTATAGCACTCTGTTCCAGATCACGAGCCATAAGACACAGAGGACATTCACAGTCTGCATCAAACGCATCATTTACCGGAATTGTATATAATTGTTCAGCCATATTTCCTCCTTTAGATCACATAGAACCATTCATTTTCTTCATTCGAATTAAGTGATTTATAACCTTCTCCATCAAACTGGAGTTCCTGATTTGCTACATGAACCTTTGTGCCTGCAGGAACAGATTTTGTAAGGAACACATTACCTCCGATTACAGAGCCTTTTCCAATGACAGTGTCTCCTCCAAGTATCGAGGCTCCCGAATAGATCGTTACATTATCCTCAATAGTCGGATGTCTTTTTTTATCTATAAGCCCTCTTCCTCCTCTGGTCGAGAGAGCTCCAAGAGTAACTCCCTGATATATCTTGACATTCTCGCCTATTATAGTGGTTTCACCCACTACAACACCGGTTCCATGATCTATGAAGAAATATTTTCCTATGGTAGCTCCCGGATTTATATCAATTCCAGTCCTGGAATGAGCATGCTCCGTCATAACTCTTGGAAGAATGGGAACCCCCAGCTGATACAGAACATGAGCATAACGCTGAACTGATATAGCAAAAAGTCCAGGGTATGCAATGATAATGGCATCCTTTGATTCAGCTGCCGGATCACCTACATAAAGAGCTTCTATATCCGTATCCAGATATTCTCTGATTTCAGGAATCTTCTTCATAAATGCAACTGTATAATCTTCTGCGATCAGTCTGAGTTCTTCCTCAGTTTTATCTTTTAGTTTCTCATCAAAATGAAGGGCCAGCGCTATCTGCTTGTTCAGATTGTAGGCCACATCCTCCGTAAGTGATGCGATCGTAGTACTGGTATTATATATTCGGTAAGTTCTATCTACATAGTATCCTGCATAAACTATCCTGTTCAGCTTATCTATGATTTCCCTTACCATATATCTGTCAGGCTGACCAAAAATATCCTGTTTATCTATCGGTCTCCCATTTTCATAATCGTTTACTATATCCGAAATGATTTCAGATATATTATCACATATTAATCTTCCCATATTTTCTACCCTTCTATTAATTCCTTTTTATCTTACTCCGTCAGAGTGTTAACACTCATTTTCATGTCTCTCATCAGTTCTTACATCGACATCTATGGGATTTCGTCCGCCTCAGGTTTTCTTACATAAGGAATGTCTTTCTCACGACAAGCACCGAACTCTTCGAAATTCTTTCTCGCTTCTCCTATAGTCAGGCCATTCCCATCACTAAACTCATCCATATCTTCATAATCCCTAAGATCGTCCTCCCAGAAACATACAGGACATATATCATAGGTCTTACCACACTTCTCTTCGTATGTCAGATATCCACAGCAGGGACATTTATATTTTCCCATTTATTTCCTCTCCATATAAACCTATTACATTGATATGTTTTATATATTTTCTACTATCTTATATGACACAGTATCAAAAGTCAAAAAGATGTTTTTACATCCACATCATAATATCATACTTTATCTGTTACTTAAACCAAAAAAGTGGGGATGACCTTATCTGTGGTCATCCCCATAACTATCACTCAGTTATAATACTCTATAACCAAATCAATCAGTATACTTTGAAAGATTATTTACCAGTTCAGGAATCGTTGCTTCAAAGTCTACTCCGTACCATGGCTCAGCTGGATTATCCAGTGTAGCCTTTATAGTATCAGCAGTATAATCAGCAGCCAGCTTAAAGGCATCCTCAAGTGAAAGACCTCTTGTAATAGCACCTACTGCAACGCTCGCAAATATATCACCTGTACCATGATATGAAGCATCAACACGGTCATTCTGATAAATGATCTTCTCGCCTGTAACAGTATCTAATCCGTACACTCCTGTTTTACCTTCTGAAAGACCAATTCCTGTCAGAACTACCTTTTTAGCACCAAGTTTAGAAAGCTTGTCAAGAAGCTCAAGAACATATGCCTCATCATACTCTTCACGATACTCAGTATCTGTCATAAAGCACGCCTCTGTTACATTTGGAACTATAATATCAGCCTTTCCACAGAGACCTGCATTCAGCTTTGCATACTCCAGATCAAATGCAGGATACAGTTTTCCATTGTCTGCCATTACAGGATCAATGAAAATGAGAGTATCTTCACCACCGAACTCTTCGAATATCTTCTTAGCTATCTCTATTTCTTCTGCAGAGCCGAGGTAACCTGTATAGATAGCATCAAATTTTACATTTTCCTTTTTCCAATGATCTGTAATCGGAATAAGCTGATCAGTAAGATCCTTAACAGTAAAATCCTTGAACATTGTATGTGTTGAAAGAACTGCTGTAGGAAGAATAACCGTTTCAACTCCCATAGCAGAAATGATTGGAAGTGCTACTGTAACTGAACACTTTCCAAGGCAGGAAATATCCTGGATTGTTAAAACTCTTTTCATCTGAGTATACCTCCTAAA
>CACZOE010000276.1 GCA_902782695.1 uncultured Lachnospiraceae bacterium
CCCTGTGGCTGTGAGAATATACCACCGTTTTCCTTGGTAGAAGCATTAAACAGAAGCATAAGTGCTCCATCAAACGCATGCTCTCTATAAGGAGGAGCCATAAGCATAACACCATAATCAGTATTCAGCTCTCTATATACACTATCAAGCGCTTTATCAGCCTGCTCATCAGAAGCAAGACCACTGATTACAGACCAGCTCTGAGGATTGAGCCACATTGAAGCCTCTTCATCATCTCTTGATCCGATAACCTGACCAGACTCCATAAATCCTCTGATAAATCTATCCTCATTCCAGCAGAGATTATTCAGAGTATCTCCAAGAGCTTTCTGCTTCTCATCGATGTAACTGATATATTCTGTATCATTCTTATATTCTGCAAATTTCTTGATGATTGTAAATGCATAATAAAGCTGGAAAGCAACGAATGTAGATTCACCCTTCTTTCCAAGTCTCAGACAGTCATTCCAGTCCGCATGAAGACCTGCAGGCATTCCATGATCTCCCAGACGATTCATTGAAAAATCAATCGCTCTCTTCAGATGATCATAAACAGTTCCTTCATCCTTATTAGCATATACGATAACTTCATCTATAAAATCAAGATTTCCTGATTCAGCAATATACTTAAATACTGTAGGGAACAGCCAGAGAGCGTCATCAGCTCTGTATGCCGGGTGACCTGTTTCTTTTGCATATACTGAATTCTCATCATTCTCATCAGGACAAGTCTCATGACCGGCATTATGAGTGAACTTTACAAGAGGAAGTCCACCACCGTTATCAACCTGAGCTGAAAGCATGAATCTTATCTTATCTGCTGCAGCCTCTGGATCAAGGTGAATAACTCCCTGAATATCCTGAACTGTATCTCTGTATCCATATCCATTTCTGAGACCGCAATATGTAAAGGAAGCAGCTCTTGACCAGATAAAAGTCATAAAGCAGTTAAATGCATTCCATGTATTGATCATTTCATTAAACTCAGCACTAGGTGTATTTACCTGGAAATGAGCAAGCTTGCCATGCCAGTAATTCTTAAGTTCATCCAGTTCTGCTGAAATCTTTGAAGCAGGATCTGAATATGAAGCAAGGATTGCATCAGCCTCGTCATCACTCTTCATTCCTACGATAAATACTAAATCCTTTGACTCTCCAGGAGCAAGTGTAACCTTTGAAGAAAGTGCACCACAACTATTAAGGTTGTAGTTCATAGCACCGCCGAGATCACCAGTTTCAACTCCAACAGGATTTGAATAATTATGGTAATTTCCAAGAAATGCTTCCTTGTCACCACAATAAGATGATACTTCAGCTCCGGCGAGACCGAAAAAGCGCTGCTTTACAGTACTTCCATTTACTGCAGAACCATTTACATTTTCATTAATAGTCTGCTTAACTCTGTTCTTCAGGAAATATGTTCTTGTAATGAACAGTGTATACTGAAGATTTACCTGATCCTGTTCATAGTTACCCTCATTAGTAAATTCAGCATAGCCAGTAAGCGTAAGATCTCTAGCTTTGTCAGAATTGTTGGTAACCTTAACGCCCCATACCTCATAGGTCTTATCAAGTGGTACATAGTAAGCAGCTTCAGCACTAATGCCGCTGTACTCTGAACTTATAACTGAATAAGCAGTACCATGACGTACAGTACTCTTGAATTCATCAAGAGACTTACCTACAGGCATCCATGAATTTGACCAGTAATCACCAGTCTCATTATCTCTTATGTAGATATATCTGCCTGGCTGATCAAAGCTGTTGAATACATATCTGAGAATTCTTCCGTTTGCTCCGGACTTCTCAAAGCTGTAACCACCAGCATTATTTGATATAAGTGCACCATACTCAGGCGAACCGAGATAGTTCGCCCAAGGAGCAGGTGTATCAGGTCTTGTTATTACATATTCTCTGTTTTTACTGTCAAAATAACCGTATTGCATAGTAAACCCTCCTATGCCATTAAATATAGCAAATTTATGTTTATTTAGGCAAACTAATTAGTCCTGTTCAGCATCCTTAAGTGAAAGGCTGATCTTGCCCATTCTGTCTATCTCAAGGACCTTAACCTTAACTTTATCTCCGATGTTAACAACATCTTCAACCTTATTTACTCTTTCCTTAGCAAGCTTGGAAATGTGGATCATACCATCCTTGTTAGGAGTAATCTGAACAAATGCACCAAATGGCATTATTCTTACTACTTCACCTTC
>CACZOE010000277.1 GCA_902782695.1 uncultured Lachnospiraceae bacterium
ACATTATCTCATAATAATATGCACACATGTAATTGCTGAGACCATATGCACAGGAAAGTGCTATATAGAAAATGTTGTTATTTACCTTTCCGTTTCTTCTGGAAATGTAATAACCAAAAGCTCCTGCAGCAATTACTATTTTAAGAGCAACGGTAAATGTTACAAATGTATTTATATCTTCTTTATTTACAAAATAAATTAAAAGGTTTATAGGGGAAGCAATATAATAAAAATAGGTTGGGAGAAAATCTCCACCCAAACCACTGTTCCAACTGTAAAAAAATCCCTCTCCTCCTCTCATCTTATCATGAAGAGTAGCCAGCATCATGCTCATCTGATGATAACAGTCAGCATTTGCAAGAGTACTTGTTCCAAAGGGGTTTACATTAAAAATCATTACAAAAACGAACATATAAACTGCCACTATCAGTGAGCTGACAATCCAAGTATAGTTGTTTTTTATAAATGACTCCTTATTCCGATTATTCATTTTATTCATTAGTTTTTCCTTCTGATACCACACGAAAATAGTTCTTTCATTATATCAAAAAAATGCTATAATTGAAAGTATATTTGATTTGTGGAGGATGTTATTAATGCCAGCGTCAGAGAATAAAAGATCTAGTTCTGTGAATCTCGCCATAATACTTAGAATTCTAATTTCTTTATTAATTCCCATTTTGATTATATTAATATCTTTTTTCGCAGGAGAATTTGCCCCTTTCGGAAATAAAGACGTCCTGAATGCCGGAAAAAGCACCGATGGTATACTATATTATTATGAAATGTATGACCATTTCAAGTCTCCAGATTCAGGCACATATTCTAATAGCATTGGACTAATTCATGATTACATATCCGACTATTTATATCATCTGTCAGATCCGACAAATCTTATAATACTTCTTTTTAAAAGAGAATCCATTCCAACTGTACTTAATATACTGTATATGATCAAAATAGCTCTCTGCAGCTGTTTTTTCAGTATGTTCTTATCCAGTCGTAAAATAAATGATGACTCAGAAGATTCAGACTCTGAAAAAAACACAAAATCCAAATCAAAGACTAAGATCAAAGAAGCTGAATCAGATGCAGATGATACTGCAGATAAAACTGACAAGGCTGACAAGAAAGAGCAAAAGGCAAAAACAGATATCATACTGGGAGGAGCCTATAACCCCAGAACAAAGTTTGGTAAATTCATATTATCCCTTGATCTGATTAACATTGCCCTTTCTATATCATTTGCACTTTCACAGTTTTTCCTCAGCGAAGGTCTGAATGTCACTTATCTGTCATCTATTGCTATACTTCCTCTTATTATCTGGGGAATAGATGATCTGATAAAGGGTAAATCTGCAAAGAAACTGATCATTACACTTACATTATCCTTCTATTTTAGTGTCTATATATCCATAATAAACCTGATACTTATCTCTGTTTACTTCTTTATTCAGATTCCTGTAAAAAGAGATACTTTTTTCAGTACCACAAAAAAATATGTGCTCTCGGTTATTTCAGCCCTGCTGCTTAGCAGCGCTGTTCTTTTTCCTGTTATGTCAAACAGCAGTTTTAAGCAGGATTTCAGTCTAAGTTTTATAAGGTTCAGAACTCTCGGCAATCCTCTAAATGTAATCAGCCAGATGATGTTCAAGTCAAGGATTGCTTATCTCGCCATTTATGATAATGGAATCAATATCTATTTTGGTATATTCGGCATTATTCTGCTTATATGTTATTTCGTTAATTCTAAAACAGCATTAAGTGTCCGGATAAAATTCCTTTTCTTCATATTGTTTATGTTTTCCGGAACCCTTCTAAGCACAACCAACTATTTGCTGAACGGTTTCAGAGGATATACAGATAATACGATCAACTATGGATATTTCTTCATATTTATAGTTCTCTTACTTGCTCATGACGGAATACAAAATGTCCGTCATATAAGCAAACCAATGTTGACTATTCTGACCTCGCTTTTTGCAATACTTGTGCTTGCTACCATGAAGTTTGCTGAGAACCTCGATTCCATCAAACCGCTCTACTACTCCCTTGAGATACTTCTTGCCTACTATCTGATCATTCTGATCTTTTCAGACAAAAGTATGTCAAAGGTTCTTTTTGCAATACTTACCTCTCTTATATGTATCGGCGAAGTAGGACTCACCTATACCATAAATCTTACTGCACTTGGTACCACCGCATATGTTCGTCCTACTAATGACAGTGAATATTACAAAACCTACCAGGCTGCAGATTATATCCATAAAAACTATGATAAGGATGCATCCATCCTCAGTATAGATACAAATAATTATGATACCAATCCATTTCTTACAAGTCTGCTGGGCTTTGATTATCTGATTACATCCGAGCTGAATACAAATATCGAGGATCTATATACCTTTAAAGCTACTACTACCGATGCGGATGCTGTAATAAATAAATCAATATATAGTAACGATAATACTATTAATTCTACCATCTTTGATTCAAATATCAGCACATATGAATATAATCCTTCATATCCATTTATGTCGGCAAATATTCTCACCTCAGATTATCTGAAAGGAACTGATACATTTAAAATCATAGACGGAAATACCACAGAGTCTGAAGTGTACAATAAATATGCCGCAAATTTCTCCTTCAGTGCTTATGATGAAGGTGATGTTTATGCCAGGGCTTATAGTACTGTTCATATTGGAAGCGATTCTGAAAACGCTCCTGTGGATTCATATCAGCCAGGTCCTCTGGACAGATATAGTGATTATACATATCAATACGCCGTATTTAATAAGGATAATCTCCTGTCTAATATAAACCTTATGACTGATAAGACCGGTAATGAAAAGATTCTTCCGAACAAAGAATATTCTATCAATTCATCTGAAGGTGGATATCTCTATGTCCCTGCACTTAACTGCGCAAATCTAGTTGCAAAGGTAAATGGAAATAAAGTTAAAACAAATAGTTTCGTATATAACACAACATTGATTCCTCTTACGAGCGGCACAAATAAAGTGGAGTACTACTACTCATATAACATTCTTATAACAGGTATTGTTGTCAGTATTATTACACTTATTATTCTTTTATGCGCTTTAAAAATAAAGAATAAAAAGAAACTTCTAGGCAAGGCGGCTGATAAGGTTTCTGGCTTCATATGCGATAATAAGACCTACTTTATGACCATTCTTATCATTACCGCAGTATTTATCTTCTGTCAGATGATTACAGGAAGCTATCCTTTTGGAACCAAATCAACTGTAATGGATGATGGACTATCTCAGGGAATTACAGTTTTCTGGGAAAGAATAAAGACTATTAAAAACAATAACCCTATAGTTTATATAAGCCAGAATATAGGACTGAACAGAGAGATTTATTCATATAATACCCTTACAAGTATTATGCATCCATGGCAGCTTCTGATACTCAAGTTCATTCCAGACAGCATGGTGCTTTTCTACTTTACTTTAATCTATTACATTATATTTATACTTAATTCAATATCAATAATCTTCTATATGACACATAGAGAGTTTAACAGGATTGACAAGAAGAACTCCATTCTGATCCTTATCGGTGTTGTATATGGACTATCATCCTACGCCATAGTAATGTTCAGTTATCAGTGCTTCAGACTGCTTATCTATATCCCGCTGATCATGCTTGGAATGGAAAAGATCATATATCATGAAAAAAAGCTCTTATACATTATATCTCTCGCACTCATGATGATATACGACCATTATTATGCATTCCTTCTATGTGAAATACTGGTACTTGCTTTTCTTACATATAAATTTGATGATTTCAAACATTTCATTAAAGCGGGAATAAGCTTTGCCCTGTCATCCATAGCTGCTGCTGGTCTTTCAGCTTTTAAGCTATTAACATATTTTAATAATACAGCTACATCCGGATATGTTGAAGCAGATAAAAGAGTTCCTGAACTGACGAAATTCTTTACTCCATTTACCAGTCTTTTTTCCACATATCATCCGGTAAGCTATCTAAAGGCTATATCTGATGACAACAGTAAGGCTGCCATATATGTAGGAATATGCATCCTGCTTATTCTTCCATTATATGCATTAAATAAAAAGACCGCTCTTTCAACAAGAGTTAAAAATCTAATACTTTTAATAATTATCTATCTTGCATTTAATAATGAAGTCCTGAACTATATATTCCACGGATTCCATTATCAGTCACTGGCACCTAACAGATTTGCCGCTTTCTTTGTATTTATGCTGATATGCATGATAGCCGATACACTTTTAAGCATAAATGAATACAGTTTTAAACACATTATTCCAACGGTACTGGCTGCGAATCTGATATATGCAGTTCTTCATATCATAAATAAAGATTTCCGTGATTTTGGAGTAATTATCGGAGCTGTGCTGCTGCTATCCTGCCTGATTGTAGTAATAGTTCTGGCAATTAAAAATATCAAAAATAAAGTAGATAAAAGACGCTTCAGAAGCTTTGTTATGGCGGTCATGATGGTTGATAGTATAATCAACGGTATATTCCTTCTATCAAATAACATAGGATCAGACAGCAAGATTATCTACGATGCTAATAATATAAATAAAGCAACTGCGGTATACAGCGAGCTTACCGAACCATTTGTAGGTTCAGCTTTCCTTGACAATATAAGCAACAATTACAACATCGCCTGCATGACTGATATTCAGTCTCCTGCATTTTTCTACTCCGGAGCAACTACTAATACATTAAACATGTATACAAAGTATAATCTCCAACACGAGCTGAATGTTGCATATTACAGTACAGGAAATCCTCTTGCAGATATGATGATGCATACAAAATATCATATCAGCGATAAAAATATAGATTCAAGGCTGTCCTGGTACCCAATAAAAGGAAATGTTAACAACATAGAGATACGTGAGAATCCATATTTCCTCCCATTAGGATTTATGATAGATAGTAAATACACAGGAAAACTTGACGAATGGGATAATCTAAGCAAAACCTATGCAAATCTGTTTGAATATCAAAATGATTTCTCAGCAGCTTTTGATAATAATAAGCTTTATGAAATTATTGATATAAAAGAGTCCAGCGAAGAGTTAAAAGACAAATCCTACTACACTATCGACACCATAATTGATAATTCAAATATGCAGAATAGTGACTTTGAGGTTCCTGTAAATATGCACCTTGATTCAAGCGATATGAAGCCTGGTTATTACTATGTAAGTATCCTTGGAAGATATAATTTCCTGATGTACTTTACAGAGATAACTGATACTGACAGGAATCTGACAATATCTGTTCCATCAGATAAAATGCCTGATATAAATACGATCAAAGCTTCCTTCTGTATAGCCAGACTTAATACAGATGCACTTGCCTATATCCATAACGCTCTTGACGATTATACTCTTCAGAATGTTGAGACTAATGGACGTAAAATCAAAGCAGACATTAATTCAGGAATAGATGGAAAACTTTATATCTCATTACCATATGATAATAACTATGAGATACTGCTTGATAACAAAGAAATAAAAGCAAAGCCATATCTTGGTGGTATCGGAATAGACATTACAGCAGGTCAGCATAGTATCGAACTGAGATATCACCCTGCCGGAGCATATGAAGGATTCATTATTACTCTATCAACAGTATTTATCCTAATCCTGGCAGCATATTATAAGCGTAAAAAAGCTATTTCATCTCCTAATAAGGAATCTGATGATTCTAACGAATCCATTGAAAATGAGTCATAAATAACAGAGGTTTAAATAAAACTCAGTAAAAAACCAACAAACTAACTAATTATAGGAATTATAAAATAAAAAAGTTGAAAAAAAATAAAGGTTATATTAGAATGTAACATATGTTTAAAATCAGTTAGGAGGATAATAATAATGATATCAGCTGGAGATTTCAGAAATGGTGTTACTGTTGAGATAGAAGGCAGTATATTCCAGATTATCGAATTCATGCATGTTAAGCCTGGTAAGGGAGCAGCATTCGTAAGAGCAAAGCTTAAGAATATCAAGAACGGCGGTGTTGTTGAAAGAACTTTCAGACCAACAGAGAAATTTGAAACAGCTCACATTGAGAAGCGTGATATGACTTATTCATATAAGGATGGAGAACTCTACTACTTCATGAATCCTGAGACTTATGATATGATTCCTGTAAGCGAGAAGATCATCGGTGACGATATGAAGTTTGTAAAGGAGAACGAAGTATGTAAGCTTCATTCTCATAATGGTGAAGTATTTACTATTGAGCCTCCTATCAACGTTATTCTCGAAGTTACAGAATGTGAACCTGGTGTTGCTGGAAATACAGCTACAAACGCTACAAAGCCTTGTACAGTTGAAACAGGCGCTACACTTCAGGTACCACTCTTCGTTAACCAGGGTGATTCAATCAAAATAGATACACGTACTGGTGAATATGTATCAAGAGCATAAATAAACTAATTAAGCTTCCCAATCGGGAAGCTTTTTTTAGCGCTTAAGAAAAACTATTAGGTTCACAATAAAAACCCCTCAGCGTTCGCTGAGGGGTTTTATTTTACTTATCAAGTTTACTTTTACTTTAGTTCAGGTCAAGGAGTTCAGGTTTAAATTCAACTCTGATTGTACGTGTTACTCTCTTGCCCTTAGAATCTGTAAGCTGTACTACTATGAATGCATACTTACCATTCTTGAAGTAGGAATCCTTAAGATCAAGATTTGACTTAATTGTTCCATCAGCATTTACCTGATATCCTTCAAGTCTCTTTGTAGGACCTGTGGATGGATAAATCTTCTTAAGCTTTCCATTAGTTACGTTATCGCCAGGAGACTCAGTATTCTGATAGATAAGTACATCACCATCTGAACCGTTATACTCATTCTTCTTAGTTCCATCAGTAGCTACATCAAAGAATACCTTAACATCCTTAATTGTAGCTCCACTCTGAAGTTTAGGAAGGAATGTAAACTCAACAGTATCATCAACTGACTCAACATATGTAATGTACTCTGCTGCATCCTCACCTGTAGCACTCTCTGAATCTGCATCATATGACTCAATAATAACCTTATTCTTAAGATCATCTATTGTAGAATCAATATCATGAAGTGTAAGTGAAGGACCAACTGTACTCTTACGAGCTGCATTTACGATTACGTTAATGAAGAGCTTTCTCTCATCATTGTTGTTACGTCCAAGTCCGGTAATATTTGAATGTCCGGCACCTGTATATGTAACTTTACCATACTGATACAGGAAGTAGTTATTTATACCATCCTGAGGATCAGCTGCAAACATACTTGAATATGTACCAGGTGAACCACCCTCAAGTGAGTAGTAAACTGTCATATTAGGA
>CACZOE010000278.1 GCA_902782695.1 uncultured Lachnospiraceae bacterium
CAGCGATCCCGGACCACAGTTAGATGAAATCGCAGCGGATGCCTGTTTGAACACAACATGTTCAAAGAAAGCATATTTACTTATTTCCTCTTTTATCATATTAAGCGTTTCATGAGAAATATCAGCATATGTAATAAATACAACTTCCGGATCAGGAATTATATCAACCGGAAATGCCTTATGAATATATCGTTTGTATGCTCTTTCCGTACTTCCCATCCATAAACCGCCAAGACGGAAATTTCCATCTGTAAATTGAATTGAAGGATGTAAACTAAGCGACTCTGCAGCACTATGTACTCTTTTACTAACCAATCCTTTTTTGTACATAAAATTAGTATTATCTATTACAAAACTACATCTTAATCTCTTTTTAACCAATTCCAATTCATTAACAATTTC
This sequence comes from uncultured Lachnospiraceae bacterium, assembly GCA_902782695.1. Taxonomy (GTDB): domain Bacteria; phylum Bacillota; class Clostridia; order Lachnospirales; family Lachnospiraceae; genus Eubacterium_Q. The sequence continues at coordinate 403 of CACZOE010000278.1, forward strand.
ATCAATCGATAAATTTTGTTTTGCAAGTTTATTGGCTATAAGAACAAGTAATCCTGTTGAACTGGATATACAATCCGAATTCACAACTGTTACATTATCAAAAGATTTCGCAGCTTCAAAAGCCCTATTGTAATCATCACTCATACTCGATGTAATAGATATATATATTAAATGATGAGCCTTTTTTAAAATTTTCGCAAAAAATTCTGTATATGTAGATATGTCAGGTGGTGATGATTTAACACTTCTTTCATAATGCATATATTTCATCAACTCATCCGAATCAATCTGAATTCCATCCTTAAATACACCAAATTCTGTATGAATAAGAAATGGTAATATAGGAAGTTTCAATTTTTTGATTATGGTATCAGGCAAGTCACACATACTTGTACTGGCTATCACAACAGGAAGTTTTCCTGAATATCCTACTGAAGTATTAATAGCTTCATGCATACTGATAACTTTACTGCTTAATATCAGTTTATCAGAAGCTATATTATTAATCAGTATATTTTCTAACGATTCTCCTGAAACAGGTTTTACAAGATATCCATCAAATCCAACTCTTTTATAAAGTTCTCTGTTTACACTTCCGGCATTAGCCGTCAACACAACAATAGGGGTTGATCTGTTAAGTCCACCGATCTGATCTCTTATACTTTCAAAAGCGGTTATTCCATCCATTTCCGGCATTAGATGATCCATAAGTATTGTATCGTATCTATACTTTATTGTAAGTTCTAGTGCTTCTTTACCACTAAGCGCCTTATCTATGACCATTTCAGTATCGGATAATAATCTGGCTTCCACCTCTAAATTCATCTCATTATCATCAACTATAAGTATTCTTACTTCCGGAGCTTTAAACTTACATTCATATATATCTTTTTCTAAAACATTTTGATTATGAATATTTAGCTCACCAATAGGTTTTCTATCTGATATACCCTGCTTAAGAACTACAGTAAAATTAGAACCTTCACCGTAAACACTGTTAACATTGACTGTGCCACCCATTAATTCAACAAGATTTTTTACGATACTTAAACCTAATCCGGTTCCTTCTATGTATCTGTTTTTTTCTTCATCAATTCTTTTAAATGCATTAAACAAATACGGCAACGATTCTTTCTTAATACCAATTCCTGTATCTATTATAGAAATGGCAAGTACTAAATCACTATCTTTTTCTTCATTACTTTCAATATGCAATTCTACCGATCCGGAATTTGTATATTTAACAGCATTATTTAACAGATTGACAAGTACCTGTTTAATACGTACTTCATCTCCATATAATATCGAAGGAACATCCGGATCGATAGTAACAATAAATCTTATACCCTTCTCTTCTGCTCTTAACCATATCATGTTAACTACTTCGGAAATCAGATCACCCACATTGTAATCAACCGGAACTATATCCATTCTTCCGGCTTCAGCTTTCGAAAAATCCAAAAGATCATTAATAAGTGAAAGTAGCATTTTACCTGAGCCCTGAATGCCAAGTGCATCTTTAATAATATGATCAGAGGCATTTTCATCACGCAGTATCAATTCATTAAGTCCTAATATAGAATTAATAGGAGTACGTATCTCGTGACTCATACTTGAAAAAAATCGATTCTGTGAACGTGAAAGTTCTTCTGCTCTTTCAGTCTCTTTCTTTGCACGGGCATTCTCACCAACAAAAAGATTGTTTTGAATTCTTGTCATGAAAAAACCAACTGTGCCAATCAATACTATAGATGCAAAAGAATCAATATAGAATATCTGTCTTGAATGCTCATATGATATCTCAGGATGATAATAATCTATTATGAAGAATACTGTACTAAGCGTAAGTAATAATACAAAAAATATTTTTCTCCATACACCTGTAAGAACAATACCTATATACAGAAAAGTGAATATGATCCATAAGACTCCTCCGCCTTCCAGACCTCCACCAAAGAAAAATAAAGCAGGTAAAATTAAAAATACAAGTCCTGCTGCAATAATTTTCATGGCAAATGCCAATTTTTCCTTATACATGCATGTGAAAGAAATACCAGGAATAAGTATCAGACATAAAGTTATAGTAATAATTTCAGCCTTACTTTCTCCCATGAATAAATCAATAATATATGCAATAAATACAGTAATCTCTGATATTATATTAAGACGCAAAAATAAACGTTCATAAATATCTCTTTCAGGATCGTTAATCTTTTCATTTACATCTTTAATAAATCTGTTTATTATCATATGTCATCACCTCCCATATCTATCTTTGATTCGGGAAGAACTTTAAGCATAACTCTTTCGAAATCAGCAGTGTTGATAGGTTTTGATATAAATCCATCAAAGCCTTCTGCCATAAATGTCTCTTTTGCTTCTGATACAACATTTGCTGTTAACGCTATTACTATTACAAGTTTGTCTAACTCAGCAGCAATATTCCTGATATGTTTCATAGCAACAACGCCATCCATTTCCGGCATCATATGATCCATAAA
>CACZOE010000279.1 GCA_902782695.1 uncultured Lachnospiraceae bacterium
TGTAAATGTATAAGCTCCCATGATTGCAAGACCTTTAGAATTCTTCAGATATGCATTTACAGGTCTTCTGCAGGCTATAAATGGTGCGAAGACTATGGTGAGTCCAAACAGTACTGACGACGCTGCAACAAAGAACCAGCTGCCACCGCTATATATACAACATACAGCCAGAAGCAGGATAATGCTTAAGGTAAATGAACTCATCGTAAGAAACATTTTGTTCTTCGGTGCCATCAGCGGTACTACAAAGAGTGAAGTCGGTATGAACATAGCTGCAAGAACTATGAAAAACCATCCCAGACCATTTCCGGAAGCAAGATCTACTATCAGGCATATAAGTATCGGTATCATAAATATACCTGCTATAATGCTGCCTGCCAGGGCACGCTTTCTCTTAAAAACCTTTGACTGTTTGTCTATTACATTTTCCTTTTCTTTTACAAGAATATCGTCTATTTCGGTATCACTGAGTTTACCCAGCATTTCGCAGCATTTCGGGCAATCTGCCAGATGTTCTTCTATGACTTTTGCACTTGCTGAACTGCAGATACCATCTTTATATAAAGGAAGCAGATCCTCTATCATATCACAATCATATTTCATGATTTTTCCATCCTTTCTTTGATCATTATTCTAGCTCGATGATACGTAACCCGGGCCCAGGATTCCGTTTTTCCAAAGATTGAGCTTATCTCCTTAAAAGATAATTCTCCAAATACCCTTAACTGGAACACTTCCTTATAGGGTTCCTCCATTGTATGAAGAATGCGGTGAATCTGTATGGATGTATCCGCATCTACCATACTTTTTTCAAAGCTTTTTCCCGAATCAGGCTGGTCTTCAAGTGGCACCTGCTCATATCTGGAGTGTCGCCTCTGTTCATCGACAAAGAGATTTTTTGCTATGGCACAAAGCCATGTGTAGCTTTTACTCTCTCCTCTGAATGACTGATCTGTTGAGATAGCCCTGAAAAATGTTTCCTGAGTTATCTCCATGGCTCTGTCCTGATCCTTAGTAAGTGTCATTACATAGGAAAACACCTGCATGTAAAAAGCGTCATATAGTTTTTCAGCTGTCTTTTTATCCATGGTTTTCGAGCTTTCTTTTTTTTGATTTCATCGATTAGACGGTGGAATCTTCATTTCGTTACAAAATTTTTTATTTTTTTTGAAAAATTTTTTTTAAGCTTTTTTTAGTACGAATTATTTCTTTATGACAGTAGCATAATAACACAATAAATATTAAGTAATCATTAAATGTTGTACCGCTTTTGTAGTGCCATTTAAATACGCGATGGCACGTACATTACAAAAAATAAGTCAAATGAGCTATTATCCCATTTGACTTATTTTTATGAATTATGAGCGATTTTCTTATCTCCAGTTGATATCTTCTTGATCCATTTCCTGCTTCTCAGCCTCAGGAAAGCCCAGACAGTTTTCACTATCTGATCCGACTTAAGACAGATATATATCCAGAAAGGAGAAAGCTTCAGATAAAATCCGGCGAAGATTCCCAGAGGAATAGCCAGCACCCATAAGAATATATTATCAGCCAGCATAAGTACAAGAGTATCTCCACCACCACGGAGAACTCCTTTTGTCATAATACTGTTAGTTCCCTGAAATACGATGATAAGACTAATTGCGTTCATCAGATGCTTAGCAGTCTCAGCCGTTTCCGGACTTACATTTTTATAAAATCCGATAATAGGATCACTGAAGAAATATATAAATGCAGCTGAAAGCGTTCCCAGCAGAAGTCCCAGTGTAAAGAACAAATATCCCTGTCTCATGGTCTTCTCACGGTTGCCCTCTCCCAGAGTAATACCCGTCACTATCGCACCGGCCTGACTCACACCGGATATCACTACAGTACTAAGCTGCTGAGTTACGCTTGTAATTGCATTTGCAGCCACAAATGTACCACCCAGATGTCCTATGACCATAGCCACAGAATTTGTTCCTACCGCAAGTATTCCATCACTTATAAGCACCGGAATACTGATGCGGATATATTCTCTGAGAAGAGATCTGGTCTTCATCAGCATATCCTTCACTCTGAAGCCTATTTTCTTATCAAATATAAGCAGATATCCAAGTATAAGAGTACACTCCACTATTCTTGCTATCAGAGTACCAAGCGCTGCTCCGGCAACACCCATCCGCGGTGCACCGAATTTACCGAATATAAGTATATAGTTCATTGTCAGGTTAACTGAAAATGCACCTATGGATACGATCAGCGGATAAAGCACCTGTCCCACACTTCTAAGGACTATGGTAACAACCAGCGAGATTCCAACAAAAAAATAAGTCAGAACTGAATATCTGAAATACGTAACTCCCAAATCGATTATAGGAAGTTCCTCCGTATAGGTTCTCATTATTATTCCCGGAATAATAAGAGTCGCCAGCGCAAAAAGTGCCGCAAGCGATATATTCAGTCTGAGCATCAGACACACTGTCTGCTTAAGTGCCCTTTCCGCATCCTCCTCACCGGTCTTATCTGAACCATCTGAAGCCGCCATTTTCATACCCCAGTATCTGGATACAAGAACCGAAGCGCCCATACCTAGTCCCATGCACAGTATCTGGAAGACACTGATAAAGGAATTCGCCAGAGAGGTTGCTGACAGTGCATTATCTCCCAGACTTCCCACCATCATGGTGTCCAGCATATTTACGCCTATGGTTATAAGACTCTGAAGAGCTATGGGTAGAGCTATCACAAAGACTTTTCTATAAAATTGTAAAACTTCCTTTGAATTCCCTACTTCCATCTAATATCTTTTAACCTCAAATGTAGGACCATGCTCAGGAATCTTCAGGCTATCGAAGGTTTCCACCGGCATGACTCTTCCCCTGCTTAGAACCACAGGTGTTCCTTCCCTATTCATAAATCTCTTAACATAGTCCTGAACATCTTCTATTCTTTGATTGAACCTCATACCCCCTTTAGGTCCGTCATAATGAAAATGTATATCGGAGCCTGCTGACATCGGAACTCCAAGTTCTTTTGCATAACAGTATCCCAAAGCATTCATGTAATCATCATTTGCTGCATTGTAAATCTCTATTCCATCTGTTACAGATGGTGTCAGATTTATAGTTCTTATATAGTACCTCTCTCTGAAGGGATGTGCCTGTACCATAATTCCACCCGCTTCATGTACTCTTTTATGAACCTCCTGACGTGAACATTCCAGAATATCTCCATTATCCAGGAGCCATTTCTTATCGACTCCGTAAATGAGATATTCATCACAGTCGAAATTATATTCTATGCCAAACATGACATTAAAATCTGTTCCCCGGGCAGCACGCTTTGCATCCTCATAACCGCTGACGTACATTTCAACACGTTCTTTCCAGGGCAGATCTTTAGGCACGCAGCTGTTTCCATTAAAAAAATGATCCGTGATGATCATTCCGGAAAAACCTTCCTTTTGCATGTAGTCAATATAGTCTCTTCCGGGAGTCCTGCCACATGCACTAGCCTGGTTTGTATGCGAATGTGTTTCATACACAAAAGACATTATTGATTCTTCCTTTCGTTCAAAAATCATGCCTCGGTCATTTTACTATTTTTATCAGTTAAATGCAACTAATGAATAAATTTGGACTCCGTCAAGTTATCATTAACACTATTGCTACCATACAAATATATTATCCGCCTCGCATCTGACAGAAGACTTTTCTCGACACTGCTCTCGCACGGTTTGGGCACCCCTAGCTGACCACTCCGCTGTCGCTTCGTTCGCTAAGCTCTCACTTCGCCCTAGGCTCGTGAATCGCTAAGCGCAGAGACCCAAAACGGTCTCGAAAAGTATTTGTCAGCCTGCTCGGCTTATATATGTCTTCGAATCTCATAAAATACAATTTTAAATATACTCAAGCATCTTCTACATTTATCTGTACTATAATCTCATAATCTACAGGGTTCTCAAACAGAATACATCAACGAAGTCAAAACATTCTTGCTTGAGTCATCTCATAATCTACAGGGTTCTCAAACTCAAATACATAGCCTCCGGGTTTCGTATGCCCGAACTCAACATATGCGGCATACTCCACATTGGTTCCGATATAGGCCACAAGCTCCGTATCATCAAAGCCGTGGGTGATACTGTTCCGGAGGTTTCCGGTGTCTACCGGGCAAAGCCTCTTGGCATATCCCTCAGCCTGCAATCCGACAGCGTTGAGGGCTCTGTAAATAGCAAGTGTTGTAGCCTTCTCAATGAGGTCTGTATTGTCTTTTTCAATTGTAAGCTCCATAGATATTTTCATAGTTCACTCCTTGTAAAACTCAGCCCACTCCGGATATTCTTTATCAAAAAGCTCTCTCTCTTCCGGTGTAAGTTCTTGAGGATAGTCATAAAAGAAGTCATACACTTTTTCCCCGTCAAAGGAAAACAAGAACTCACCTTCTATCTCATCATCAAGCCTTTCAACCTCCCATATTGGGTCGGCTTTGTTTTCCTTGTAATAACCATAGTTGCCTTTTATTATGTATTCTCCCTGCATTTCTACTTCCTCTTTTGCTTATTTATTGGTGTGTTTATATATTCCAAGCACTCCCGGAACTCATTCCATTTTTTACTCATTCGGGCTCTTTCCATTTTGAGTTTTTTGTAAGCATCTTCCATCATAGTTCCTCCATTGCTTGAGTCATCTCATAATCTACAGGGTTCTCAAACAAGCTTGGCTGCTTTATCCTGAGCCTTCTGAGCTTGAGTCATCTCATAATCTACAGGGTTCTCAAACGATCAGAAGCATCTATTACCACTGTTGGAGGCTTGAGTCATCTCATAATCTACAGGGTTCTCAAACTCTCATAACTTTTTTAAGTTCACAGTCAACGCTTGAGTCATCTCATAATGTCTGATTTCCTCACTCCTATCATCATGAGCGATTAAATAATAGTTCTGGTTGTCCCATAACATAATCCATGGACTTACACTATATTTTTCCCCACCATGTTTTAGTCTTCGAATCTTATTACCATATAATTCATAATACTGAAATGATATTTTTTTATCATTGTTTATAGCAGAATGTATACTGTCTACTGTATAATAAATGCTTTCATTTTCTGTTTTTATTCTTCCCGAGACATAAACCTGGCGGTTCAGTTCTGCCCCATCATATTCGTTTGTAAGAGACTCTATCTTACCAATAAGAGTTTTGGATTTTTTACTGGTAATAAATCTTGATGATTGTATAGCATCAACCATAAGCTTTAACTCTGGTAATTCAAAATCACGGTTTCCAATATAATAAACAGTATCCCTACCTTTCTGTTCTTTAATAATATCTAGTCCGTATTTTTGAAGAAGTGCAATATCTCGATATAATGTTTTCCTTTCTATATGGATGCCCAACGCTTCCAGTTCATCTATAAGTTCCTTCGCATTCATCCCATGTTTTTCATTAGTTTTTCTCTTAAATATATCCATTAAATATAAAAGTTTTAACCCCTGTTTTTCCTTTTCCATCTTTAACCCTCTCAGAATTTTAAGCATACAATAACTAACAATATTTTATAACATTTTATACTTATTTCATACAAAAAAATAAACCTCAAAGACAACTCTGTCCAATATTTGGTACAGCATTGTAATTGAGGTTTATGCTTTGAATTTTTTATAAAATATCATCTTAACATTTACTGACTATATCAATAAATCGATCCACTTTCTCTTCATCCTTTGTTCCGTCTGTTTCTACTCCGGAGCTTACATCTACTGCATAAGGGTGAAGGTTTTTAACTGCGGCTTCTATGTTGTTAAGGGAGAGACCGCCTGCTAAAAAATATGGTCGTTTTATTTCGTCCAGCACTGACCAGTCAAAGGTAGTTCCTGTTCCGTAGCCGGAATCCAGAAGTACGTAGTCTGCCGGGGAAGCATTTACGGCGGCAGTTAAAATGCGGTCATTTATTTTTTCATCAGAATCAGCATGAGACATTTCATCAGCTGCAGCCTGCTTCATATTGAACATTTTGATTACGGGCTTTCCGGTGGTTTCCTTCACGAGACGGATATAGTCCTCGTCTTCTTTTCCATGAAGCTGGGCTATATCTATGGTGCCTTCCCTTAGTAGTCTGATCACGGTTTCCGGGTCCTGATCTACGAAAACTCCTACAGCCAGTATGTCAGGGCTGAGTAGAGCTTTTAACTCTGCCGCTTTGGAAGGCTCTATATATCTCTTGCTGAAGTCCGCAAAAACGAAGCCTATGAAATCAGGCTTATACTTATTTACTATGGTGATGTCATTTTCCGTTTTCAAACCACATATCTTAATCTTAGTTTTATTCTCTGACACTTATATCACCTCGCCACACGACGTTTTCTGCACCCTTATAATCTGTTCTATCTTTTATTATTCAATTAATCCAACTTATGATTTCATCTCTCTTATGAGTGCCCCTTTGTCGGAGCTTCTCATAAGCATCTCACCTATCAGAACTGCATCGGTGCCGTTTTCCCTCAGACGACTTACATCCTCAGGAACCATTATTCCACTTTCAGATACAAATATCACATCATCAGGAACAAGTGAGCGGAGCCTGATACTGTTATTTATATCCACCGTAAAATCCTTTAGGTTTCTGTTATTTACTCCCAGTATTCTGGCGCCTGCTGCGAGACATCTCTTTACTTCCTGCTCATCATGAGCTTCGAAGAGACAAGACAGACCAAGGGTGTCTGCCAGTTCGAAGTAGGTCTTAAGTTCTTCATCAGACAGAATGGCTGCTATGAGAAGAACTGCTGATGCACCGAAAAGCTTTGCCTGATATATCATGTAAGGATCTATAGTGAAATCCTTTCTGAGAACAGGGATGGAAACTTCTCTGGTTATCTGTTTCAGATATTCATCGCTTCCTTTAAATCTGTCCGGCTCGGTGAGGCAGGATATCGCATCCGCCCCACTTGCCTCATATTCCTTTGCTATTTCAAGAAATGGAAACTCCTCTGCTATCACACCCTTGGATGGTGAAGCCTTTTTCACCTCGGAGATAATTGACAGCCCCTTTTGGGAGAGTGCTTCCTCAAAAGGATAGTCAAACTCCTGTACTTCCATCTCACGTTCAGCCATAAGCTCTGCATCACGCTGTATATCAGCCAGGGAGTATTCCTGTTTTTGTTTTTCTATTCGGGCTCTTGTAAGAGCAGCTAATTCATCTAATATCATACATATCTCCTAACGGTTGCTGACCTCGATAAACTTCTCGAGAGTCTTTGTTGCTGCACCAGAATCTATCAGCTCAGCTGCAAGCTTGATACCAGCTTCTATGGAATCAGCCTTTCCACCGATATAAAGAGCAGCACCAGCATTAAGAAGAGTTGCATTTCTCTTAGGACCTGTTTCCTTGCCACTAAGAATGTTTCTTGTAATCTCAGCATTTTCTTCAGGTGTACCACCTACCAGATCACTCTTGCTACAGGTTTCAAATCCGAAATCCTCCGGACGGATAACTCTTGTTTTATACCAGCCGTTATTTATCTCACAGATAGTTGTTGGTGAACTGAGAGATATCTCATCGAGCTTGTCCTGTCCAAATACAACCATTCCACGCTTTACACCCAGATCAGCAAGAACCTGAGCCAGTGGTTCTACCAGATACTCATCATATACTCCAAGAAGCATCTGAGTTGGTTTTCCAGGATTTGTAAGAGGTCCAAGGATATTAAATACAGTTCTGAAGCCCAGCTCCTTTCTGATAGGTCCTACATACTTCATTGATGTATGATACTTCTGGGCAAAGAAGAAGCACATGCCCACTTCGTTAAGCAGCTCGACACATTTTTCAGGTTCCTGATTTATATTTACTCCAAGTGCCTCCAGACAGTCAGCAGTTCCACACTTTGAAGAAGCGGCTCTGTTTCCGTGCTTAGCCACCTTCATTCCACCTGCTGCAGCTATAAGAGCTGAAGTAGTGGAAATGTTAAAGCTGTGAGCGTTGTCTCCACCTGTTCCAACTATTTCGAATATTTCCATTCCTGTATTTACTGGGATTGCATGGTCTCTCATGGCAGCAGCACAGCCTGCTATCTCATCCTTGGTTTCAGCCTTTGCACTCTTTGTTGAAAGAGCTGACAGAAATGCAGCGTTCTGAGTAGGTGTAGTCTCACCACTCATTATCTCATTCATAACTGTGTATGCCTCATCATAAGTCAGATCCTGCTTGTTTACGATTTTCTCAATTGCTTCCTTGATCATTTTTGATACCTCCAATAATATTTAGTTTCAATCCCCTTCCCTGGGAAAATATAATTTCATATCAACAAGTTTTTTACTTTATAAATTTATTTTATATCAATAAAGTTCCTTAGAATTACACTACCCTTCGGTGTAAGTATTGACTCCGGATGGAACTGAAGTCCGTACACCAGAAAGTCCCTATGCTTTACAGCCATAACTTCTCCATCATCATCTGACTTTGCTATAACTTCCAGTTCCTCTGGAATAGTTTCCTCTCTAGCTGCAAGGGAATGATATCTGGCAACACATAATTTTTCTGATACGGAAGAATCCTTCGCTACATCATTTTCACCAACATCAGACAGCCCTGCAAATATCGGGTCGTCTGCTTTTATAGTACAAATGGACTGTTTGCCGTGCATCAGTCTCTTTGCATAGGTTACTGTAGCTCCGTACACCTCGCATATAGCCTGATGTCCGAGGCAGACACCCATTATAGGTATCTTTCCAGCCAGTTCTCTGACTACATCCTCACAGATTCCTGCATCCTCAGGCTTACCTGGTCCGGGGGACAGGATAATGTGTGAAGGACTTAATTTTTCTATCTCACTGACACTCATCTCATCGTTTCTGATAACCTTGATGTCCGGCTCGATACTGCCTATCAGCTGGTATAGATTGTATGAGAAGCTGTCATAATTATCTATAAGTAATATCATATACATTTCCTTTCCAAAAGCTCTTTTGCTTTTTTATATATCCTCTTCAAGCGCCTTCAGAACAGCTCTGGCTTTGTTCATGCACTCCTGGAATTCCTTCTCAGGAACCGAATCGGCTACGATACCCGCTCCACTTCTGACAAATACCTTGCCATTCTTCTTATAGGCTATTCTTATGGCGATACAGGTATCCATATTTCCTGTGAAATCTATATATCCGATGGCTCCGCCATATATTCCTCTCTTATTTCCTTCCAGTTCATCTATAATCTGACAAGCTCTGATCTTTGGTGCTCCTGAAAGTGTACCGGCAGGAAGGACAGCCTCGATGGCATCCAGGGCATCCTTATCCTCTCTAAGTTCTCCTCTTACCGTCGAACCTATATGCATGATGTGTGAAAATCTCAGCACATCCATGTAACGCTCAACCTCGACGGTTCCGAACTTGCTTACCCTGCCCAGATCATTTCTTCCCAGATCAACCAGCATGTTATGCTCAGACAGTTCCTTTTCATCAGCCAGAAGCTCTTTTTCCAGCTGTCTGTCTTCTTCCGTATTTTTCCCTCTCGGTCTTGAACCTGCAAGCGGAAATGTATGAAGTTCTCCATTCTCAAGTTTTACCAACGTCTCCGGTGAAGCACCTGCTACCTCGACATCTGTTCCCGAAAAGTAGAACATATATGGAGAAGGATTAATGGTTCTCAGCATTCTGTAGGTATCCAGCAGGCTTCCTTCGAATGGTGCTGATAATCTGTTGGAAAGTACCACCTGAAAGATATCTCCTTCGAAGATATATCTTTTTCCCTTCTCAACCATTTCTGAATACTGCTCTTTATCAAAGAGTGGTGTGACCTCTCCCAGAAGTCTGCCCTTCTTCTCCTTCAGCTTTTCACCTTCCTGTAGAAGCTGGGCCATATCGCTCAGTTCACGGACAGCACGGTTATAATCTGACTCTATTTCACTCAGTTTTATATTCACGATAAGGATAATCTTCTGTCTCACATTATCAAATGCGATTACCTTATCAAACAGCATCAGGTCCACATCCTTGAACTCGTTCTCATCCTTTATATCAGATCTAAGAACCGGCTCGCTGTACTTGATATAGTCATAGGAGAAGTAGCCCACCAGACCACCTGTAAATGGAGGCAGATAATCAAATCTCGGACTCCTGTATTCGCTGAGAATCTGTCTTAGATATTCTGAAGGATTATCTGTCTTAAAGGATAGGTCTCCGGCTTTCATCTCCCCATCCATACAGGTTATTTCCATCTTTGGTTCGAAACCGAGAAATGTATATCTTCCCCAGGTCTCATCAGCAGCAGCCGATTCCAGCATATAGGTATGGGCTGATACATTTTTCAGCTTTCTGAGAGCCTCGATAGGTGTGATAAAATCCGAAAGAATCTCACAGCTGACAGGCGCTACTGTATACTTGTCCTGGTCCACATTTTTAAGTTCTTCAATGGTAGGTTTTATATTCATATCTCCCTCCTGAAATAGCAAAAAAAGTCCTTAGTCCGTTATGAAACAGACTAAGGACGAATAATATCGCGGTGCCACCTTAATTCGGAAAATAAATTTCCGCACTCTTTAAGATACTCTGCCACTCAGGCATTTATATCTTCATCGATTCACGCTCGATTCACGTCGCAGAATACTCTCCAGCACTTATCAGGATTTCCCTGCGCCCTCAGCGGTCCATTTGCTAAGCTGTTACTGCAAAGCTCTCATCAAATGCTTCACTCTCTGTAATGCACATTTCTTAACTTTATCTCCGCTTCAACGGTTTAAACTATTAAATTAGTTCGAATTGTAAACCTATTATGGCACTATGTCAATATAAATATTTAAATTTAGTATTCCTTCTTCAGTTTTCTCATCCTTCTGATTCGTAAAACTATTATGGCTGCAAAGCCACCCGCCAGAACGATAAGCGCTAAAGCAAAGGAACCGACACCGGTTGGTATAATTGATGAAAGGCTGTTAGTTACCTCAAGAGTTGTATCAGCCACTACTGGGAATGTAAGTGTTTCTACTGTCTCGGCATCCTCACTGTTATACTTAAACTGTGATGTATACCCTTCAGTATCCTCACTTATAGTAA
>CACZOE010000280.1 GCA_902782695.1 uncultured Lachnospiraceae bacterium
GATTCTTAGTTCTGAAGAGATTCAGTTTTTTGTAAAAGGGGTCACTGACAAAAGCATACCAGATTACCAGACTTCAGCACTTCTGATGGCTATATGCATAAACGGTATGAATTATGAAGAAACACATGAGCTTACCATGGCAATGGCTGATAGCGGTGACAGACTTAATCCTTCCATGTCAGGAGAAACCATACTGGACAAACATTCTACAGGTGGAGTTGGTGATAAGACGACGCTTATAGTAGGCCCTGTTATGGCTGCGCTTGGTGTAAAAGTTGCTAAAATGAGTGGAAGAGGTCTTGGAATAACCGGAGGCACTGTAGATAAGCTTGAGTCTATTCCTGGATTTGATTCAAATCTTTCCGAAGAAAGATTTAAAGAGGTTATGAATATAGTTGGGTTTGCTGACGCTGCACAAACCAGAGACCTGGCTCCTGCTGATAAGATACTATATTCTCTCAGAGATGTTACTGCAACTGTGGAAAGTATTCCACTTATTGCATCCAGCATTATGAGCAAGAAAATCGCTTCCGGAGCAGATGCCATAGTTCTGGATGTTAAATGTGGTTCTGGGGCATTTATGAAAGATAGCAGCAGAGCAGAGGAGCTTGCAAAGACCATGATAAGTATTGGTCGTCTTGCTGGAAGAAAATGTACTGCAGTTATCTCTGATATGGAAATGCCTCTTGGAAAGTGTGTAGGAAATCTTCTTGAGGTTCAGGAAGCAGTCAGATTTTTAAAGGGAATATATAGAGATGAAAGGCTTTATGAACTGGTCATTACACTCTGTGCCCAGATGTATATGCTTTCAGATGAGTATAAAGATGGTGCTGATTTGATGGATGTAAGGAATATAATCTCAGATATTCTTGATACTGAAAAGCCTTATGATAAATTTCTTGAATTTGTAAAAATGCAGGGTGGTGATACAGGCTTTGTTTCAAAACTCTGTGAAGATCCAGGGTTTATATCTGATGAACCGTCTGAAATATGTTATGAATTTACAGCGGATTCTGATGGAATTATTACAGGAATCAATGCTGAGCTTATAGGAAGAACAGCCATGGCGCTTGGTGCCGGACGAAAAACTCTTGAGGATGAGATAGATAGTCTGGCCGGAGTTGTTTTAACAAAGAAATACGGTGAAACCGTAAAAAAAGGTGAAGAGCTTGCCAGATTATATTCTAAAAAAGAGGATTTAGTAAAAGAAGCGCTTACATTTATAAATAAAGCTTATACTATACAAGACGAGAAAAATCATATAGATATACCAATAGTGATGAGTATTGTTAATTCTTTTGATTGAACATAACTTGAAAATAAGTTATAATCGATTAAGTGTTAAATAAAAACATATTAAAAACAGGGAGGATACAAAAGTGGGTATTTTATCAAGATTTAAAGACATCATGTCATCTAATATCAATGCTCTTCTCGATAAGGCAGAAGATCCAGAAAAGATGATTGATCAGACACTCAGAAATCTTAACAATGATCTTGCGAAGGTTAAAGAGGAAACAGCTGAGGTTATGGCTGATGAAGCAAAGGCTAAGAGAAACCTCGATGAGTGTAATGCTGAAATTGCAAGAATGCAGCAGTACGCTGAGAAGGCTGTTGTAGCTGGTAATGATGCTGATGCTACAAGATTCCTTACAGAGAAATCAAAGCTTGTTGCTAAACAGGCTACATTACAGCAGGTTTATGATGTTTCTGCCGCTAATGCCATGAAGATGCGTCAGATGCATGACAAGCTTGTAAATGATATAGCTGAGCTCGATTCCAGAAAGGATGCTATTAAGGCTAAGATAAGACTTGCCAAGGCTCAGCAGGATATAAATAAGATGACCTCTAAGGTTAACTCAGAGTCCAGCTTTGCTTCATTCCAGAGAATGGAAGATAAAGCTGACGCTATGCTTGATGTAGCTTCTGCTGAGGCAGAGCTTAATGCTACAACAGCAACCAGCGAAGTTGATAGTCTTACTGCTAAGTATGATGGTTCTCCTGATGCAGCCGTTCAGGATGAGCTTGCAGCTCTTAAAGCAAAGATGGGAATGACATCAGCTGAGTAATGATTGGATTAAATGATAAACAATGGGAGGCCTGCTCGTATACAGAGGGGCCTCTTCTTATTCTTGCAGGGGCGGGTAGTGGTAAGACCCGTGTGCTTGTACATCGAATAGCGTATCTCATTGATGAGGGTGTTAATCCATTTAATATCCTTGCTATAACATTTACCAATAAGGCTGCAAAAGAGATGCGTGAAAGAGTTGAAAATGAAGTTGGCTTTGGGGCAGAAAGTATCTGGGTCAGTACCTTCCATTCTATGTGTGTTCGTATTCTCCGCAGGTTTTATGATCATATTGGAGGTAATAACAATTTTACCATTTATGATACAGATGATCAGAAGGCTGTTATCAAAGAGGTTCTTAAAAACCTCAGTATAGATCCGAAACAGTATCCTGAAAAACTCTGCATAAGCGCTATTTCAAAGGCTAAAGAAGAATTTCTTACTCCGGAGGATATGGATAGCATTTATGCCGGTGATTACAGAATGTCCAAGATGGCTCGTATTTATCGTGAATACCAGATGAGAATGCGCCAGAATAATGCCCTTGATTTTGATGATCTTATATTTAAAACCCTGGAGCTTTTTGAGAAAGATAAAGAAGTTCTTGAAGTGTATCAGAACCGTTTTAAATACATAATGGTTGATGAGTATCAGGATACAAACCATTCTCAGTTTCTTCTCATTAAAATGCTTGCTGATAAATGGCGTAATCTATGCGTTGTTGGTGATGATGATCAGTCTATTTATAAATTCAGAGGTGCTGACATTGGAAACATACTGGATTTTGAAAAGCATTATCCTGATGCAAAGGTAGTGAAGCTTGAGCAGAATTATCGTTCGACTTCAAATATTTTAAATGCTGCTAATAGTGTGGTGGCAAATAATATTGGAAGAAAATCCAAAAGACTATGGACTGAAAGTGATCCTGGTGACAGGATTCATTACACTGTTTATGAGACTGAATATGAAGAAGCTCATGGCGCTGTTAATATCATACTTGAAAAACAGATAGAGGGTTATAATCTTTCTGATATAGCTGTTCTTTACAGAACAAATGCTCAGTCGCGAGTACTTGAAGAAAAAATGATTTATGCAAATATTCCGTACAGACTATATGGTGGTACAGGTTTTTATAATCGTAAAGAAATAAGGGATATTCTTGCGTACCTTAAACTTACTGCTAACAGTAATGATGAAGTATCCTTTGCCCGTATTGTAAATGTACCTAAACGTGGAATAGGACAGACAAGTATAAACAAGCTTCGTGATACAGCATTTGAAACCGGTCTTTCAATGTATGATTTCTGTCTTGATGCGGATCGTCTTTCTTTAATGGGGAGAGCTTCAGAAAAGCTAGGTTCTTTTATAAAACTTATCAGTGGTTTTAAGGAGCTTGCTTCATCAGGTGAACTGACAAATCTGTTTGATAGTATTCTTGAAATGACTGAATATAAGACGTCGCTTTTAAATGAGGGTACAGATGAAGCCAGGGCAAGAATAGAAAATATAGAAGAATTAAGAAATAAAATAGTTTCCTATGAAACAGAATCAGAAGAACCTACCCTTTTAGGTCTTTTGGAAGAAATATCTCTTGTAGCCGATACAGATGAGGATTCTGAAGATGATAACAAAGTTACACTTATGACTCTTCATAGTGCTAAGGGACTTGAATTTCCAATAGTTTTCATAGTAGGAATGGAAGAAAGACTATTCCCTAGCGGGCTTTCAATGGATAGTGGGGACCCGGGAGAAATAGAAGAAGAGAGAAGACTCTGTTATGTCGGTATTACCAGAGCTAAAAAGGAATTATATCTAAGTAGTGCTACTACACGAATGCTGAATGGTAACAGAATGTATCCTGCTGAATCAAGGTTCATAAATGAAATACCTAAAGAGTATCTGGAAAGAAGTGGTGTAAAGGTTAACAGGGTATCAGATAATTTTTCTTTTTCGTTTCCAAAACCTCAGAATTCAGTATCCTTTAAACAAACAGTAAAACCTGCTGCAAAGACAGTTTCTGTCGATTCTATCGATTATGCTGTGGGTGATAGTGTAAAACATATAAAGTTCGGTAAAGGTGTGGTTACTGAAATGATTAAAGGTGGTAATGATTACGAGATTACAGTAGTTTTTGATTCTGTAGGTGAAAAGAAGATGTTTGCAACATTGGCGAAGCTTAAAAAGCTGTAGAATACTTTATTAAGTATCAATTTTTTCTTTTTTTTATATTAATTATATGTTATACTTTACTAAGTTTAACAAACTCAGTCATAAAAGTGAAAGGAGACTCGATTATGAGGAACGAAGTAGTTGTTAGGGACGATGCTGTTGAGACAGCTAAAAATGCTATAGTTGCTGTTTGTATTATTGTAGGTGTTATCACACTTATAGTTGGTATAGCAGTTGCAGTATATAAGTATCTTACACCGGATTATCTCGATGATTTTGATGAATTCGATGATGATTTCGATGATGATTTCTTTGAAGATGATCAGGATTTTGAAGATGCAGCTGAAGCTGCTCCTGCTGAGGCATAAGAAATTATTATATCTATGATTTTAGAGGGGTTGTTTTAACAACCCCTTTTTTGTCTTAATAAATACTTAATATTTTTAATAACCTTTTGTTAAATTTATTTTTTTATAGTCTATTTAATCCTTAGGAAAACATGTATGATGTGTGGAGGTAAAAATGTATAATATTCTGGTATGTGATGATGACAGAGATATAGTTGAAGCAGTAAGCATATATCTGGAGACGTCCGGATATAATGTACTTAAAGCTTATAACGGTATCGAAGCAGTTGAAATCGTCAGGAACGAAGATGTTCATCTCATTGTAATTGATATAATGATGCCTGAGATGGATGGAATAAAGGCAACTAGGATAATTCGTGAGACGAGCAGTATTCCTGTTATATTTCTGTCGGCAAAGTCCGAAGATGCAGACAAGATACTTGGACTTGATATAGGTGCTGATGATTATGTTACAAAACCATTTAATCCTCTTGAACTTGTTGCACGAGTAAAATCACAGATCAGAAGATATACTCAGCTTGGTACAATAGCCGAGCAGTCTGGAGATCATATTATTAAAAATGGTGGTCTTGAGATAAACGATAGTGCAAAGCAGGTTACTGTAGACGGTGATGAAGTAAGTCTGACTCCGATAGAATATGATATACTCATGTATCTTATGGAGAACAGAGGCCGCGTTTTTACTACAGGTCAGATCTATGAAGCAGTCTGGAAGGAAGATGCTTTGGGAGCTGATAATATAATTGCTGTTCACATCAGACACATCAGAGAAAAAATAGAAATAAATCCTAAGGAACCTAGATACTTAAAGGTTGTCTGGGGCCAGGGGTATAAAATAGAAAAATTATAAAGCTTTATACATTTCCTGGTCAGAAAGGATAGGACTATGAAGGTTATTAAGAATAAGGCATTTAGATTTTTAATGTTTTTGATAGGATATATAGGCTTGGTTGCAACAGTAGTCTTTATGTTTATTACTGTTGTTTCTTATGCTTATCTGGATGGAGAAACAGTTCAGGGCGTTCCTTTTGCTGAGTCCCCAAATGTCAAAGACAGAATTAATAATACTGTATATTTTATAAATGCTTCTGTACAGTCTGAAAAAAAGGTTGAAAATATTGATCTAGGTGATAAAAAAATAGGTGTTTACGATATTAATGGTTCTGAAAAAAATAAAACCATTAGTGTTAAAGAATTCCTTGCTTCTAATCACCCTGAAGATGCTCTTTATTATGGTTTTTTAAATTCGACAAATTCTTTTTATTATGATGAGGGATATGACTATTTTTCTCGTGTGGCTGAAAATCCTTCCGGTATATTTTACAAGATGTCGTTAAATGATTATCTGTCATATATTAAGGAATACGGTTTTAAGTATGATGGCAGGCGTATGAATAAATATATCCAGAAATGGAATGGCGAAGATTCTGGTGATGAAGAGATTTCTGGGGAAGTTGAAAATGTTTTTGAAGTAAATGAAAATAGTGATGAGGGTGTTGTTGTATCAGCCTCAACCTATATTGATGAAGATTCACAATCTGATAACAATATTTCTTTATCTGATTCTTATAGAACACTTTCAGATGAAGAATATGAGATGATTTATAAAAAAATAAATAAAAATATTTCTGATGATCTATATATAAATGATGATGACGATATCTACGTTCTTTATGCTGATAATAAAATAATCATTTATAATGAATCCTGTAAATATCTGTACAGAATGGGTGTAGATAAACAGCAGGGACATCAGAATCTTGAAAATATTACCTCTGATAGCATATATATTGCTTATTCAGAAGATTTATCGCCTGAATATTTTGCAAATGCATATATGTATTGTTCTCCTGAAGAAGCAGTATTTGGAATTCTTTCTTTGCAGGAGAAGGATGCTATTCAGAGCATGCAGAATAACTATAGTTATGATTCTGGAGTTAATTCTTCATACAGTTTAGATGGTAAAACTATATCTAATATGAATATTTATGATGTTGATTATCTTCCGGACATATTTATGGAAGAAGATGGAAATTATAATATTTCATTTAATGGATTCTGTTCTAAACTTGAAAAGGCTGCAGATGTGTACGTTGGATATAATGCTGATGGTAATGAGCTGACTCAGTGGTATAAAAATGAAAATGGTGAAAAAGTTCAGTTTGATTATATTAATGATACTCTGCTGAGTAGTATAAAAAAGAATAGTGAAGAATCCTTTGTTATTGGTATTAAGCTGTATGATAGATCATCGAGCTTTAGGGATTCTTATCTGGTATATAAGCTTAGTCAATGTGTTCCGTATCCAGTTACATTTGTTTTTATAAGTTTTCTTGTTTTCGTTTTAGCTTTTGTTTTACTAACAATCGGTGAAGATAATAAATTAATATTTATTGACAGAGTTCCATATATAGTTTATCTGTTTTTCATTGCTGTAATTGCGACTGTTGGTATATATATGTTATATATCGCGGTGAAGAGCGTTACCAGGTTTATAGAGATGTTCATGACCGAACCAACAGGAATGACTCTTGGTGTTCTTGTTGCAGGCGGTTTTGCATACCTTATATTCACTGTTTTTTATCTGACTGTTGTCAGAAGAATTAAATGTCAAAAATTCCTTGATGGTTTTATAACTGTATGGATAATAAAACAATTAGTAAAATCCTTTAAGTCACTTAAAGGAAAAGTAAGGCTTATTATAATTACATTATTGTTCTTGCTTGTTTCAGCTGTTTTGCTCATAATTATTCTGAATATTTCAAGTACTTCTGAAATGATTGCTACAGTAATAATCCTTGCGCTTGTTGATATTGCAGCTGTAATAGCTGTCATCAGATATATGACTGATATAAACAGCATACTTGAAGTGAGCCATAAAATCGAAAATGGTGAACTGGATGCGAAAGTTGATACTACAAAGCTCCTGTTTAATAATCGTGATATGGGAGAAAGCCTGAACCATCTGGGTGAAGGTTTATCAAAGGCTGTAGAATCTTCAGTAAGAGATGAAAGGACTAAAGCTGAGCTTATTACAAATGTATCTCATGATATTAAGACACCTTTAACATCTATAATTAGCTATGTTGACCTTCTTAAAAGAGAAGAAATTGATAATCCTAAAGCTAAAGAATATATAGAAGTATTAGATAAAAAATCTGAAAGGCTTAAACAGCTGATCCTTGATCTTATTGAGGTATCTAAAACAAGTACCGGAAATATAGAACTGGAAAAGATTGATATGAATCTTATAGAACTCATAGGTCAGGCAGTAGGTGAGTATGAAGATAAATTCTTAGAGAAAAAGCTAGAACTTGTACAAAGTTTATCGTCTGACAGAATTGTAATCAATGCCGATGGAAGAAGAATTTTCAGAGTTATTGATAATATTCTTGGTAATGTATATAAGTATTCTATGGAGGGTACGAGGGTATATCTAAATGCCGGATTATCATCTGATGGATCAAATGCGGTAATCAGTCTTAAAAATGTTAGTAGAAAAATGCTGAATATTTCCGCTGATGAACTGACAGAGAGGTTCGTAAGAGGAGATAAGTCCAGATCAACGGAAGGTTCAGGTCTTGGTCTTTCAATAGCAAAGAACCTGACTGAACTTCATGGTGGTACATTTAAGATAAGTATCGATGGTGATCTGTTTAAGGTTATCATAACTCTGCCAGTTTCAAAGAAGGTTGAAGATACTGTTTTACCAAATGTAGGAAAAAGTGAAGAATCAAATGAAATAAATGAGGTAAATGCATCAGATTCTGAAAATAATGAGTCTACATTAATTGGATAAATAGAAAAAACTGATCTGTAATAAGGTGTTTTGGTCATAAAATATATGACAAAACGCCTTATTACATCAATAAATTAAATAAAAAATCAATCTTTAAAAAAGTTTAAAAAAAATTGCAAAAAAAATCCTTGACAAAAAGAGGTTACATAACTATAATAGTACAAGTGCTGTTCGAGAAGAGAACAGTGTGACGGGGTCTTAGCTCAGCTGGGAGAGCATCTGCCTTACAAGCAGAGGGTCACAGGTTCGAGCCCTGTAGGCCCCATGATAAGCCCCACTTTCATTCGCAATCAGTACTATAATATGGCGAGATAGCTCAGTTGGCTAGAGCACGCGGTTCATACCCGCGGTGTCGAGAGTTCAAGTCTCCCTCTCGCTA
>CACZOE010000281.1 GCA_902782695.1 uncultured Lachnospiraceae bacterium
GCTTTCTTTGGCATACCGGCTTTCTTCAGGTATTTTTTGTATGCAGCCAGTTTCTTCTTTGGCACCTTAAATACTGCTTTCTTATGAATCCCTTTGAATGCAGCATTTCCAACAGACTTTTTCTTAAGCTTGCTGGTTTTAATGGTTATCTTCTTCAGATTTTTACATCCGTAGAAAGCTTTTGCAGCAATAACAGATACATTCTTTCCAATTACAACGCTTTTAAGCTTTTTATTAGATTTAAATGCTCCCGCTTCAATTCTTGTAACACTGTAAACCTTTCCATCGATACTTACTGTATCAGGAATCTTTACAGAAGCCTTATTTCCAGTCGCCTTTTTGAATGAAACAGCAGAGTCACTTATGATCATATATTCTGTATTATTCTCATTATGAGTTTCACCATAGTTCTCAGCCTGAGTATCTACATTTGGATCCTTCTCCAGAGCTGTTTCAGCATCCTTTTTAGCTTCCTCTTTTTTTGCTTCTTCTTTATCTTTTGTGTCTTCTTTTTTATCTTCCTTTTTATCTTCTTTCTTATCTTCGTCCTTCTTTTTATCGTCTGCCTTCTCGCCCTTACCGGTATATTTTGATGTTATGCTTGCTTCAGCCATACTACCTGTAACGATATGCTTGGCATTTGCATTTCCATCGATTTTTTTCTCAATAGTTCCGGTCAGTCCACTGGAAGATGTCTTGGTATAATTTGTCACAGCCGTTTCTGAAACTGAGTACTTAACCCCTATCGGAAGTCCACTTATAACTGCTGGTGTTCCAGCCTTTACAGTCACGTCCATACTCAGAGTACATTTTGCAGGACTGACGCTTTCATCAAGAACAAATGTAGCCTCAGTATCGGTTCCATCTACATGAACCTTTCTACCGTTTAATGCTTCTCCTCCCTCAAGAGAAACCTTATAGGTAAATGTGGCATCATCCGGAAATTTATTTCCTGAGCTGTCCTGCTCCTTCTTAAGAGTCAGAGAACCACACAGATAATTTATATTTGCCTGGATTACTGTTCCTGTAGCCTGTACAACGGTCGGATTCTTGTATACAAAATACTTACTAACCTCTGAATAAGTATGTACCACATCATTTGCCATGGCAACCTTGCTTATGGAAATCTTTGCTGACTCAGGTATATTTCCTACACTAAGCTTCTGATTAATGTAAGTCCTTATCTGATAGGTACTTCCATCATCAGGGTTGTTCTTTACAGTTCCACCGTTGATATCATCCATACCAGATGAAAGGCTTTTAGTGGTAATATCGCCTGTATACTCTTCATCACCACCATTAGCTATTCTTATGGTATAAACTACTACTGCCCCTGCATCCTGTGGATCCACCGCCCTGGTAAAAGATGCATCATTTGAGTCTGTACACTTAGTTCCAACCACCTTGGAATAAAGTTCAAATGTAGCAGCATCGGCTGCATGACCCTCATAAGCCGGCCAGAGACTTAACGAGAATGCATTCAGCAGAACTGCCACACTGAGTAATAAACTTTTAATTTTTCCTGACTTATTTGACATTTTATGAAACACTCCTATCTGTTACTTAGAATCTCCCACACCTGTCAAATACCCTTAACCTTATATAAAAACAATTACATCTAACATTGTAATAACATTAGCTATTTTAAATTACTGATATCCGCTACCAAGCTTTTCTGTTCTATACTTTTGAATCATTTTATCACATTTGGAAGGCGTCCATCTTTTAACTATTAATCTATTTTTGACATATCTTTTTCTTAATCCAATACATTGCTTAACATATTGAAACATAACCTTCGTATCAATTTTGGATTCTCCAGCCACGCGTTCTCTGAATGTATAAGGAACTTCTATGACTCTATGATACCGAGTAGCTGCAAGAACCTCTATCATTATTTTCCAACCGATCGGACGTAAATCAGCATTATCTAACAATACTTTTTTTAAAACAAATAAACCACTAGTTGGATCTGAAATCGGTCTAAGACATGGTAATATTATTTTACCAATCATTTTTGCACTCCAGGATATTAGTTTTCTATATAAATTAAGACCACCATCATTTCCACCATATATTAGTCTTGAAGGAATGCAAAAGTCAGCTCCAGTCTCCATCGCAACATACATAGTAAACAAAATTGAAGCAGGATGTTGCAGATCAGCATCCATACAGGCAATATAATCCCCCTTTGCCATATTGAATCCCAATAAAACAGCAGACGCAAGACCTCTTTCATTTTCTCTATGATATAGTTTTACATGAGAATCATTCTCCATTATTTCTTTTATCTTAGCGGGAGTATCATCCGTAGAATCATCTACAAATACTATCTCATACTCAATTCCATCAAGAGATTTTTCTATTTGATTAACAAGTATTGCTATATTGTCTCTCTCGTTAAAGGTCGGAACAATTACTGACATACTTTTCATTTTTATACCCACCTTATAATTTATTGGGGAAGTAAAACAACATCCCAATCTGTTACAACTTCCTGAACATTACTATATTTTCCATAAAGATTATTTGAATCATAATACTCTCTTGAAAAAACATACATTGTGTCCGGATCCGGATTACCTTCTTCCAATAATTTAGTACATTTTTCAATTTGTGTCTGAACTACATAATTATAATCTCTTGCAAAATGGAAATTACTAACCGTCATTCCCTTATCCATCGCTAATCTGGAGTAGCCGACAAATTGATAAAAGCAATTATCAGATGAATAATAATCTTTCCATGCAAAACTTTCCATGAATTGAATATGCTTTATCCCACTTAGATCAACTGAATAAAATGCATCAGCCGGGCAAACTCTGTAACCTAACGAATTTATTATATCGTGCTTTTTTTTCATATACCCGCCAAATTCAAACAACTGTAATAATAATAAAACAGAAAGAACATACGGATACGCTTTCTTTAGAATTTTGGAAGAATACACGACAGCTAAATAAGTAATCATATACATTACCGGCCACATAAACCTTCCACAATTTCTGAAGAGTCCCCATGTTAATCTTTCAATGGTCTGGGGGATAAATGTGATAGTAAATAATTGATTATCATTCAGCATAATAGTAGGCGATAATGAAAAGCAAACAAAAAGTAAAAATAAAATTATATTAATGACTAATTCCTTCTTTTTGTTTTTCCAAAACCCAACTATTCTCTGTTTAAAATAAAGGATAGCGATTAAAAAAAGAATACAAATGGCTATTCCTATATAACAAAAACTCTCCAGTTTTTTTACACTGCTATTAATTAAAATAGAGGAACATCCCATAGGTTCTAATAACGCATTAATATCTGCTCCAGCAGGGTTTTCATACAGTTCAGCTACATTAATAGTCCCATAAAAACCACCCAAAATATAAAAAACTAAAACAGTTGCAGCAAGGTAAACAAATATAAAGCAAAAGACATTATACAAAACCTTCTTAATATGAGGCAACTGATTTAAAGACTCTTGCAGACAGAAACCACACAATAATACAGAAACCATTCCATACAAATAAAAATGAATTGAAATAGAAAGAACCCCTAATAAAGTCCATAATACTATTTTCATTTTTGTGCTCTTAATATCATTTCTATATGCAAATAAAACAAACGCTGATAGTATCAAAAAATGAGCAGATAATGCAGTCTGAAAAAACATTCTATGCACAAATACTATATTAGTTATAAAAAAGATAGCACCAATATTACATACAAGTTCATTATCTATACGTTTTCTTAGCAGAAGTTTCGCCATTCCACCTTGTAACATAAAACATATAACACCAAAAATACCAAAATATTGAAACTTTTCAGGAAGTATCGGTGATAATATTTTAAAAAATACGGCAAAAAGAGGAATTGAATCTGTATATACAACCGATGACATATAGGGATAAATACTAGTATCACATAACCCAATAGGAAAATGCCAAGAACTTGCTCTAAATAATCGCCACCCCACATAATGCTGAGTCTGGTCCAGATGATAACTCATAAGAAAATCATCATTACTAATATCAAGAACTTTTATCCCATATACAACAATAAATATAATTGCTCCTAATACAGCCCCAATACAAAATGAATAAAATAATTTGACTTTATTATTTTCCTTCACATTTACAACCTCTCTTATACAGATTCGACTGTATCAACTGCCGTGTCAGATTCATTTTCATCACTAGAATCTGAAGTTTTATTCTCTGTATCAGAATTATCAAACGTTATTCTTTTAAATAACATGATATAAAGTATAAGTAATACCCAGGATACTAATGTGATAATGATTCCTATATATAATCCCTGTGGAATATATTTAAATGTCAGATTATGTTCCCCGCTTCCGAGATCAAGTGCCAGGAATGTGCTGGCCAGCTGCTCTGTTTTAAGCTCTTTTCCATTTTCATATACATGCCAGCCTTTATCATAAGGAATAGAAAGCATGAGGAGCTGATCATCGTCCAGCGTTACTTTACCGCTGAAGGAATCATCACTGAACTTATCCAGTACCAGCTGATTCTTTGCAAGTTCGTTCCTAAATGCATGCACATTATCAAGATTCAGCATATATACGAAAAGCTTCACTTCTGAAACAGTAGAATTCTTCTGATAAGCAACACCTTTATTATCAGCGACAATAACACTTACTTTATCGCCCTTCTTCAGATCTCCAAGAGAAGTAAGTCCGTTTGTTAACCAGATGCTCTGCTTATATATTTCATCGTTAAGCTTTACCGTTATCTCATCTTCGTTATGCTCTCTCAAATCTACGTAGTAAATGCCATCCTCCGGAATTTCAAATTCCATGGCTAACTCTTTATCTGTATTAGGATCATCATCCTCTTCATACTGCAGACTCAGATAGCTTGTATCTCCTGTAGCCACACCACAGCCTGAAGATGAAAGTGTATATTCCGGATATATTTCAGTTAATATATCATTCTTATAGGTCAGGCACTCTATAAGAGAATTAATGTTATATATAAGCTCATCCTGCTGCAGATAGGTATAATTTCTCGCATTCTTACTTACACCATATCCTATGGACAAAGCATTATTATTCCTAAGAACAATTACTCCATTCGAATTAAACATCTCTTCATAGGCAGGATTATAATCATAATCATCATTACCTTCAAAAGCATACACATATTTAATTCCAACAAGATCATCCATAAATTCTTTTGACTGATTGTAGATCAGATGATTCTTTCCGGTATGATCTCCCATGTACTGTGAGAATACAACATACTGTACATTTACAGTACTGTTGAATGCAGCTATACCCTTCATATTATGATAC
This sequence comes from uncultured Lachnospiraceae bacterium, assembly GCA_902782695.1. Taxonomy (GTDB): domain Bacteria; phylum Bacillota; class Clostridia; order Lachnospirales; family Lachnospiraceae; genus Eubacterium_Q. Next base: position 5,312 of record CACZOE010000281.1, read on the forward strand.
ATATTTGCATTATCAGAAGTTCCTCCAGCTATATCAGAACGATAAAACAGAGATTTATCCATTTCATCAACCTGCTCCTTGGCTATGGATACAACCTTCAGAAAACTGTTTTCAACCAAAGGATTTACCATCTTCTGCTTAAATGTGATCATTGAATTAAAAAGTATCTCAACAATCATTATGCATGATAAAATAGTTGCAAGTATACGTTTTCCCTTGGTACCCATATCATTAGAAATAACAAGAAGAAAAATAGCGTACACAAGGGTGAGTATTGCAGTAAGCAGCATTACCTGACTGGATGACAGGAAGCTGTCAAAATCAATAAATACATAACTGATCACAGGAAGAATCTCCGCTGCTACAAGACCGAAAACAACAGCCTTCATATTGGACTTGTTTAAATGCTCATATACATCTGCTGCCGTAATAAGCATGATAAATATAAGCAGATAACCAAAACGATTAGGAACTCCGTGCTGTTTATGGAATCCATGCCACACATAGTTCAGAAGCGCCTCATTCATACTGATGAAAAAAAGAATCACAAGGGCCAGTCTTTTTATTTTGGTCCAGATATCTATTTCCTTTATAAGAAGAAATGTAAACAGTGTGAGAATCACTATAGTGCCACAGAATATGTTAGCATCATTTTCATCATTTGAAGTTATGACAGGTGTTGCAAAGATGTACATTTTTCTGATAACAGCAAAAATGTTGCCATACCAGGAATGCGTAACTGCCTCCTCAGTATAGGAAACAGTTTTGGTAAGACCCACAAAAGAAGATACCAGCGAAATCGCTACTATCCCCGCAGAAAGAATTGACGAGATGGCAAATTTTATTCCATCCCCAAAGAATTTCTTTATATTTTGATGATTATCCAACAGGAACCAGATTACCAGAAAAAGACAGTTTATATATGCAATGTAATAATTGCAATACAGACTGTAAGCAAGAGTAAATATATAGAGAAGTGGTTTTCTCTCCTTAATCATCTTCTCATATCCGAGAATAATAAGAGGGAACAC
>CACZOE010000282.1 GCA_902782695.1 uncultured Lachnospiraceae bacterium
CTGATGTAAGTATAACAAGCCTTTTATCATATTCTTTTAGAAGCGATGTATCCAGAACTATGCCGTGGACAGTCTGATTGTCATACATGATATATATCTACCCCATTAATACAGTCTATTTATATCCGTACTCTTTAAGATATGAACTCTTATCTCTCCAGCCAGGTCTTACCTTTACCCATAGCTTCAGATTGACCTTTGTTTCCAGAAGATCTTCTATCTCCTTCCTGGACTGTATTCCGATCTTTTTGAGCATAGAGCCGTTTTTACCTATTATTATTCCTTTATGACTTTCTTTTTCACAGATAATAGTTGCTTCAATATCTATAATACTGCCGTCAGGGCGTTCTCTCATTTTATCTATAAGTACAGCTATTCCATGAGGAATTTCCTTGTCGAGATTTCTAAGACATTTCTCCCTTATGTATTCAGCAGCTATCTCTCTCTCAGTCTCATCTGTAACTGTATCTTCATCAAAATACATAGGACCTTCTGGGAGCATATCATAAAGAGTCTGCATAAGATTATCCAGATTTTCTTCCTTCGTAGCTGAAACATCTAAAATCCTGTCAAAATGTAACCCTTCATTTTCATACAGATAATCATCATAGAGTTTTTTTGTATTCCCGATCACATCCGTATCAGCTGTATCACTTTTATTTATAACAAGTAACAGAGGAAGTCCTTCCGCGTTTTTCTTTCTTATCTTCTGGGCAGTTTTTCCGATAAGTTCTGCTATTACTCTCTCACCTGTTCCGATAAAGGATGATGGCTCGATGATCCACATGATAATATCAGCTGTTTTCAGAGTATCTTCAGCACTATCCATCATGAATTCACCCAGTTTTGTTTCAGCCTTATTAATACCGGGAGTATCCAGAAAAACTATCTGTCCTCTGTCATCCGTATATACTGTCTGTATCTTCTTCCTGGTAGTCTGAGCACGGCGGCTGACTGCAGCTATTTTCATACCAATCAGATGGTTCATAATAGTTGACTTACCCACATTAGGACGTCCCAGGATAGATACAAATCCTGATTTAAATACTTTACTCGCGTTATTTGACATATATTTATAATTCCTTAACTCTTAAAACAGTTTAGCAACCTCACCGAAAGCATCAGCGCTCTCTGTTATTTTTTCCTCACCACCTACAGCACAGATGATCTTACTATCAGTAAGAACCTTAATGTATGGAGCAAGACTTCTTATAGTCTCCTGCTTACAAGAAAGGATTTCATCACGGGTTCGCTGTCTTTCTTCATCCGTATATCCCATGATCTTCAGAGAAAATCCGAAGAAGCCTTCCATAGCAGGTGATAAAGGAGCATCAGACTTAGCCATAGTTCCTATGATGTATTTGGTCATATCCCTGTCTGAGCAGTCAAATCCCTCAACATACTTATAAGCGTCCATATATATCTGATAGGTCTCTAACAGGTTAGGATCCCTGTAGGATGTCATGAACACATAACCATTTCTTGTAAAATCACACATAGCACCGTAAGCGCCACCGGTAACTCTTACATTCAGCCACAGATAATCATAGGAGAAAATGATCTGCAGCACATTCAAAGCACCATTAAAATCATAACCGGCAGATTTGAAATCACCAGCTGTAGCAACATACTGAACCTTAGAAGATGTCTTAAAGCCTTCATTCAGAACCTTAAGCGGAACGTCCATTTTCTTATCAGAAACAGGAGCATCTGATATAGCCGAAAGCATATCATTAAGAGGTTCTTCAAGTACTGAAGGACTCTGCTTTGATGTAAAGTTAATGATAAGTGAATCCCTTCTGAATATGAATCTGTAAAGCCTCTCAAGATCTTTTGCCAGATCATCATAGATATCATCCAGATTCTTATCTACGTAATCTATAAATCTATAGAAATCAACACCATCAAGTTCATCCATTATCTTCTGAGATTTAGATATATATGACATTGCCCTTCCACGTGTTGTAACATGACCAGCTTCAACCAGAGAATTCTTTCCCTGAGCCTTTATCTCTGAAACCACTTCTCTGATTCTCTTTTTATCAGTAATATGAGAAGTAGTTATTATCTCTTTGATGATAGCAAGACTATCAGAAACCCTGTCATCAAATACCTTTGTTTTAGCTGTAGCATAAGTAAGAACACCCTGTTTTGTATCCATACATCCTATCATGAAGGATACTCCACCAGTTTTTAAATTAATTTCAGTAGATAATTCATTATATGTTCTGGCATCTGTATCTACGTATTTAAGAAGTTCGATCAGAAGTTCTGCTTTGCTGAGATCTTCAAAGGCTATATCATCAAGCTTGAAGAACAGATCTATATAAGATATTCCATTTGTAAATATGTCACTGTAATAAGTCTTTATTCCAGAAACACTCTGTTCGTTACAGTTGAATTTTCTTATATCCTTCTTGATATCACTGATGCTGAGAAGCGGTATGGTTGCAAGTTCTTCCGGAGTTGATGGCTCCAGCTGATACTGCTTCAGATGCTCAGTTTCTTTTACAAGACTCTCTATCGTTTCTTCACTGAGACTCTTTTTATAATCAGCAAGTTTTTCAGCAAGAAGTTTATCCTTTTCAGTATTCTTACCAATAACAGGAACGCCCTTCACGAAAGCCTTATGATGATTATTTAATATCTTTTCAATTATAAGCTCCTCAAAATATCCTCTATCTGAATTCTGAGGACTCATAAGATTTTTGTTAATTCCTTCTCTCAGATAATTATAAACATCCTGTACAGAAAATTTATCCTGCACGATATCATCATCATAGAGCCAGCTCTCAAAACTGTCTATACCGCGCACAAGACCTCTTGGAAATCTGCCGAAACCATTTTCCTTTGATTTAAATTCGAAACTACATACTGCAGCTTCAAGAGCTTTCTTATCCAGCCCTTCCTCTGAATATTTCTTTAATTCACTTTCTATGATTTCTATAAACTTCGCTTCATCAGCCTCATCAGCCTCTCTGGCAAGAATAGTAAACATAGGCTGTCTCATAGAACTATCATACTGGGACTCCACATCAGAGCATATACCGGAATCCACCAGTTTTTTCTTAAGAGGAGCTCCCGGAGAATCTATAAGCACAAACTGAAGTATATTCATCGCTTCAGTAAGAGTTTTATCCTTACTCTCTCCAATTACTACATTGTAAGTAAGGATGGCATTCTTCTCAAGCTCACTCTCATCTGAAACAGAAAATTCAGCTGTATGGTTTACCTCTGTATCAAATGGTTTCTGGAGCGGAATCTCTGAAGGTACATAGAGATAGTCATAATCACACAAATATTCTTCATCTATATATTTCAGCTGCTCAACTGGATCCATATCACCATAGAGATAAATGTAACTATTCGATGGATGATAATAGTTCTTATGATAATCCAGGTACTCTTCTCTTGAAAGCTCAGGAATAACATCCGGATCGCCACCAGAATCTACACTGTAAACTGTATCGGGATACAGAACCTTATTAATTTCTGAAGCCAGCACACTGTCAGGTGAAGAATAAACACCTCTCATCTCATTATATACAACACCATTTATAATGAGATCAGCATCCTTATCAGCAAGCTCATAATGCCAGCCCTCCTGTTTAAATATCTCTTCTCTGCTGTAAATATTTGGATTAAATACAGCATCCAGATATACATCCATAAGATTTCTGAAATCCTTATCATTACAGCTTGCTATCGGATATAAAGTCTTGTCGCCAAAGGTCATAGCATTAAGAAATGTATTCAGAGAACCCTTAGCAAGTTCAACAAAGGGATCCTTTGCAGGATATTTCTTAGAACCACAAAGAACAGTATGCTCTACAATATGCTGAATACCCTTTGAATTTGTAGGTGGTGTTCTAAAGCCAATTGCAAAAACCTTATTCTCGTCGTCGTTAATAACAACCGAAACTCTGGCCTTAGTCTTGTTATGAGACAAAACAAAGCCTGTTCCATTTGCCTCCGGCAGATCATTCACCTGACGAAGGGTATATGTTCCAAGCTTTTCAAGTCCATTCTTAAAATCTTTGATTTTTTCTGAATTAATACTATAATCTCCCAATTTTGATCTCCTATCCATTAGATTTTAAAAGTCATCGGAATCAGTTCCGAAAGTTTATATATCTTATAGTCATTTGTATTTTTTGCGACTATTATATCTATATCCCTTGAATCCGGAAGAAATTCAGCAAGCACCTGTCTGCAGGCACCGCAGGGATAAGCGTATCCCCTATCAGCTGTCTCAGAAGTATCCAGCTGGTCAAGGTCATTTGCATCCTCAAGGTCATCACCAAGAGGACCTCCGACTATCGCTATAGCATCTATATGACGCTGTCCCTCACTTACCGCTTTAAAAACAGCAGTTCTTTCCGCACAGATAGTAAGTCCATAGGATGAATTCTCCACATTACATCCTGTATATATCCTGCCTGAAGGAACAACAAGTGCTGCCCCCACCAGGTAATGAGAGTATGGCGCAAAAGCCATCTGTCTAGCCCTTAAGGCTTCTTCAATAAGCAGCTTTACAACTTCCTCTTTCATGATAATATCCCCC
>CACZOE010000283.1 GCA_902782695.1 uncultured Lachnospiraceae bacterium
GGCTATGATAAGGTATTTGGTTCGCTTTATGGAATAAGCGGTGTTTTAAAAGAAGACTTCATTCATCTTGAGGGGTTGAGTGATGAGGAATTAAGTCGTATCTATGCGACACCATCCAGTTATCTGGGCTCTTGCAGATATAAGATGCCGGGAGTGGATGAGGATCCGTCAATCTATGAAAAGATTTTCGAGATTCTAAACAGATACGAAGTAGCTGCCTTTTTCTACATTGGTGGAAATGATTCTATGGATACTATATCCAAGCTGGCAGAATATGGTAGTAGTATCGGGAGCGATATCCGCTTTGCGGGCGTTCCGAAAACTATAGATAACGATCTGGTAAATACAGATCATACACCGGGTTTTGGCTCGGCTGCAAAATTTATAGTTGCATCAATGCTGGAGTTTGCACATGATACCTCGGTATATAAAACTCCTACAGTTACATTAGTTGAGATTATGGGAAGAAATGCAGGATGGCTTACTGCTTCTGCAGCTCTTGCGAGAAATGAATACAGCAGTATTCCACAGCTTATATATCTTCCTGAAGTTCCTTTCAGTACGAAAGGGTTTATAGATGATGTTAAAGAAGTGCTAAAGACCACCAATAATGTGGTTGTAGCTATTTCTGAAGGTCTGCAGGACGAAAACGGAACATATCTATCTGCAACAAAGGCTGCATGTGATAAGTTCGGTCATGCTCAGTTATCCGGTGTCGGAAAGATTCTGGAAAATCTGGTGAAAGAAGAAATAGGCGTTAAGTGTCGTTCTGTAGAAATAAATATTCTTCAGAGATGTGCCGCTCATATGGCTTCCGCAGCTGATCTTGAGGAATCTGAACTCTTGGGTGAGAAGGCTGTTGAGTATGCTGTAAAGGGTAAGACAGGATATATGACTACTATAGTCCGTACATCCAATGAGCCTTATGAATATAAGATTGAAACTACAGAGCTTGATGGTATTGCTAATCAGGTTAAGCAGGTTCCAGTCGAATGGATCAACGAATCGGGAAATGATGTTACTTCAGAGATGATAGATTATGTTCGTCCACTGGTATGTGGGGAAGTTCAGCTGGAGTATAAAGACGGAGTTCCTGTGTATGCTGATATATCACATCTCACGGGAGCAACAGTTTAGTAGATTAGTACCGCTTAGTCTGCTGGTTTGTACCGCTTGGTAGTCCAAATATTGATAAACTATATAACCTCCTGTAGTATGTGAACAAATCACAGAAACAGGAGGTTTTATTATGGATACATTAAGATTTAAGGAGTGTATACTCAGTTTAAATGAACTAAAGAAAGACACACAGGAGAATCAGAAAAAGGGACTTTCAGCAAAAGTCCAGAAGCAATGCTTATTTCTGAAATGAGTAGTGTAAAAATTTAGTCGGAGTAAAGATTTTGTCAGTTGCTGATTTTTATAAAAACGCGTTATACTGTTATGTAGGTGTTAAGAGTACATTTTGACACATATGACAATATAAAAGAAAAAGGAGAGGGGTATTATGAAGGTCGTTCTGGCTGGGGCATATGGTAATCTGGGAGCGGATGTATTCAGAGCTCTCATTAAGGAAGGACATGAAGTAGTTGCGCTGGATATGATGCAGCGTGATATTGGGGTAACAGATGGTTTTAAATTTGTACAAATTGATGTTACGGATCCAAAGACTCTGGAAGGTGTATGCGATGGGGCAGATGTAGTTATTACAACTGTCGGACTGACAAAAGGCTCTGCCACCATAAGTAACTACGATATCGATTATAAGGGAAATCTGAATCTCCTTAAGGAAGCAAGGAAAGCAAGGGTTAAACATTTTGTTTATATATCGGTAATCAAGGCTGATAAAGCACCTAATGTTCCAATGGTTCATGCAAAATACCTGTTTGAAGAAAAACTGAAAAAGAGTGGTCTGACCTATGTCATCCATAGACCTACAGGATATTTTTACGATATCGTAAAGGTATTTAAACCTATGGTGGAAAAGGGAAAAGTAACCCTTCTTGGAAAAAAAGATGTTCATGCCAATGTCATTTCCACCGAGGATTTTGCTGATTTTATCGTAAAGCATATGCTGGATGAAAATAAAATGTATAACATCGGAGGAAAAGAAACCTACTCCTATGAAGAGATAGCAAATATGTGTTTCAAAGCTGCAGGTAAAAAGCCGGTTGTTAAAAGAGCTCCGGTATGGCTCTTTGATGTGCTGGCATTTGCCAATTTTCTAAAGAAAAATGGCAAGGATGCGGTTATCAGGTTTTCGAAGTTTACACTGAGCGATGACATGGTTGGAGACACGGTATATGGTGATATGAGTTTTTCACAGTATATAAAGGATAGCTTCTGATGCATTAGGAAGGAGTGTATATGGTTTTATATTTCAGTGGAACAGGTAACAGCAGATTCGTTGCGGAAAAGATAGCAGAGGAATTAGACGATAAAGCTGTAGATATAAAAAAATTTCTAAAGAATGAAGCAGAGCCGGATTTTAAGGAAGGTGGTGTATATGTTTTTGTAGCGCCTTCTTATGTATCGGCTATTGCAAGGCCCATGACGGATTTTATCTATGAGACAGTATTCCCAAAAGGAATAAGGGCTTATTATGTGGTGACCTGCAAGGCTTCTATGGGAGTGTCCCCTGAAATTGACAGAAGACTGTCTGGAAGAAAAGGTTTCAAATACATGGGAACTGCAGAAGTTAAAATGCCTCAGAACTATCTGGTTTATTTTACAACAAAAGAGAAAGAAGAAAATCTGGAGGTTATAAATGACGCTCTTCCGGAGATAGACAAGATTGCAAAGACTATTAAATCCGGGAAGAAACTGCAGAGTAAAAAAATGAAATCTGGTGAATATCCAGTCACAATTTTTGTAGCAGATCTTTATTATGAGTTTTTTATGAAGACAAAGAAATTCAGTGTTTCGGATGAGTGCATTTCCTGTAATAAATGCGCTGTACTTTGTCCGTATAATAATATAGAACTGATTAACGGCAGACCTGTCTGGGGCGATAAATGTACACACTGTATGGCCTGTATCAATAACTGTCCTAAGAAAGCCATCGATTATGGAAAGGGTACAAAGGATAAACCGCGTTACACCGGTCCATATGATGTGCTTAACTAAACGACTTTTGTGTGCTGTATGCACGGATTAGGGGAATGTATGGATTACAAAGTTTTGGTTGTAGATGATGAGCAGGAGTTATCTGAATACACTGCGAAATACTTTAATATGTCAGGTATCAGTGCGACCTATGTATTAGATGCGGGGGCTGCTCTGGAGTTCTTTAAAGAGAATACCTGTTCACTCGTACTTCTGGATATTAATCTTGGAGAGGACTCGGGATTTGAACTATGCCAGACCATTCGAAAGACTATGAATATTCCTATATTTTTTATAAGTGCCAGATCTGCTGAAGATGACATGCTTCTTGCCCTTAGTATTGGCGGTGACGATTATATCTGTAAGCCCTATTCACTTGGGGTTCTTCTGGCCAAGGTTAAGGCAGAATTAAAGCGCTATGAGGATAGTCTTTCTAAAACAAATGAAAGTAAGACTTCGTCCAATGGTTCAGCTCCTGATAGTGGATTAATACAGATAGGAAATGCATTGGTAAATCTCAGAGCTGCAACAGTTGAAAAAGATGGAATGGATCAGCCTCTTAAGGCAATGGAATATAAGCTTCTGGTATATATGCTGAATAATCCTGACAGGGTCATTCCTAAGGATGAATTCTTTGAGAAGATATGGGACACTCAGTTCGTTGGTGATGTAACCTTAAATGTACATATTCGTCATCTAAGAGAGAAGATAGAGGATGATCCCGGAAATCCAAAGCATATAAAAACTGTCTGGGGAGTTGGTTTTATTTTTACCAAATAAGGAACAGGAATGAAGCTCAGATATCTCATAATTTACATTTTAATATTTATTATTCTTGGTGCAGTTATTTGTATTAAGATTGCAAATGGAGACGGTTCCGGTGAGCTGGTTGCAAAAACCACTGAAATCAACCGTCTTCTTATTAGTGTAGAAAAAAACTGGGATGATATCAGCACAAAGAATAAAGAGAAGACTGAGACATATAATGGGATAGATTATTCGGTGATAAATACGGATATGAAGGTTCTTCTTAAAACAAGGGATGATATTTCGATATCAGTTTCATCAGCTACAACTCATTATGATGTAATCCGTGATATAGAGGTAGATGGAAATGTTGTTGGCAAGCTCATAGTACATAATCCTTCGGCTGAATTTAAGCAGGAAAGAAACAGAAGATATGCAATGCTTGTTGCCCTCATGCTGACGGTTATGCTGATAGTTCTTGTAATATATTCTATCTATATCAGACAGAGAGTTATAGCCCCTTTTTCAAATCTGAAAAAATTTGCTGTGAGAATTGCATCAGGGGATCTGGATACACCTCTTGAAATGGACAGGGAACATATATTCGGAGAGTTCACAGAGGCCTTCGATATAATGAGAGAAGAACTGAGGGCTTCCCGGGAACGGGAGGAAGCGGCCGTGAGAAGCAGAAAGGAGTTGGTGGCAGAACTTTCACATGACATTAAAACCCCGGTTGCCTCTATAAAAGCCATGGCCGACGTTATGAGTCTTACTGTAAAGGACGAGGAAGAAAGAGCAACCATTGCAGCTATAAATGGTAAGGCAGATCAGATAGATAATCTGATATCTAATCTTTTCCATGCTACGCTGGAGGAACTGGAGCAGCTGGAGGTAAATGTGGAAGAACTCTCTTCTGATGATATACACCGGATGATAGGCGAAGCGGATTACCTGAAACGGGTAAAGGAAATCAGTATAAAGGATGTGGTAGTACTTGGTGACAAACTTCGTCTGAACCAGGTGATCACAAATATTATTTCTAATTCCTACAAATATGCAGGAACAGAGATTGATATAAGCAGTTCATTTGAGAAGGTTTCAGACTCTGATAAAGTATCTGAATTTTATATTATTGAAATAAGTGATAAGGGTGGTGGAGTTCCTGAGAGCGAGATCGAGATGATAACTGAAAAGTTTAAACGGGGATCGAATTCACAGGGAAAGGATGGATCCGGACTTGGACTCTATATCTCAAATTATCTGATGGAAAAAATGGGTGGTGCCCTTGCATGCAGAAACAATGGTGAAGGACTCACCATAACTCTCAGGATAAGAGTTGCCTGACAGAAAGATTTAAAATTATAAAAACGATTAAATAATAATTAAAGAATAGACAAAGATTTTAAATATAAGTCATTATATACTTGGACCATACAAAGCAGTATGGTCCATTTTTGAGTTAGTGGAAGAAATAAAAAAATTAGATTATGAATAGAAATTGTAGATACATTAAGAAAACAGGAGATGAAGTATATGAAGGAAGTGATCATTAAAACAGATAAACTCTCAAAGAGTTTTTCGGTAGGTGGAAAACAGCAGCATGTAATAAAGAATCTGGATATGGAAATCTATAAAGGTGATTTCACAGTAATTATGGGCTCATCGGGAGCGGGTAAGTCTACACTTCTTTATGCTTTATCAGGAATGGATAAACCGACTCTGGGAAGTATCAGCTATGCTGGTGAAGAAATAACAAATATGAGCGATGATAAGCTTGCAGTTTTTAGAAGAAAACATTGTGGTTTTATCTTCCAGCAGATACACCTGGTAGATAGTATGAGCGTTATGGATAATGCTATCTCAACAGGAATGCTTATAGGACAGAAACAAAAGGATCTGAAGAAGAAGGCACTTAACCTGTTTGAAAGAGTTGGTATAAGTGAGGATCTTGCCAGTAAGTTTCCCTCCCAGCTTTCCGGAGGTGAAGCTCAGAGAGGTGCTTTTGTAAGAGCACTGATTAATGATCCGGATGTTGTATTTGCAGATGAACCCACAGGTGCTCTCAATTCAGCTGGCGTGAAGGCAGTTCTTGATGTATTGACTGACATCAATGAAAGCGGACAGACAGTTCTTATGGTTACCCATGATATCAAGTCCGCACGTCGCGCTAACAGAATCATATACCTCCATGATGGAGGAATAATGGGAGAACTCGACCTGGGTAAATACATAAGCGGTGATAAACAGCGCCATGAGAAAATCCGCCACTTCCTAGAGGAAATGGGATGGTAGAGCTCTGGGATACGGCTCGAAGAGCCGAGGGCTCCCAGGGTCCGAGCAAAGCGAGGATGCGTTCTGCGAAGCAGAACCAAAACCTGCGAAGCAGGGATTGCATATCTCGAAGAGATATGGCACAGGGGTAACGATTTCGAAGAAATCGTTGCCGGAAGTACAAAGCCCATAAGCAGGATGCTCGAAGAGCATCGGGTTATGGGCTGGACTGGTAGAGCTCTGGGATACGGTGTAAGGATAAATGAAAAGGAGTAAAAATGACTAAACTTATTAAGAGTAAC
>CACZOE010000284.1 GCA_902782695.1 uncultured Lachnospiraceae bacterium
ACAATTGATCAGTTTGATATTACAGCCAGAGTTAATGCTCGTACAACAGCTAGACCTGGTGATACAGTACAGTTCGCATTTGACCTTTCTAAGATTCATATCTTTGATAAAGAGTCAGAGGAGATCATTGTAAACTAGTTCGAATAATTAGCATGTTCTTTGAGGAAATACAGCATTTAGTTGTATTTCCTCTTTTTAATATTTGATTTTTTTGGTATAATAGTTATGTTTGTTTAGATGATGGGGAAACTATGCTTTTTTCTATTATCATAAATAAGTAAAAATCCAGGGGTTACGAGAAGAGGAGTAGAAATATGATTTCAAATCAGATATTACAGGAAACATTGGAAGGTATTAAGGCGATTACAAAGGTTGACCTGATCGTTATGGACGTTGAGGGCAGACTTCTTGCAAAAACAACGGAAGATGGTCCTCTCGATTATGAAGATGCAGTCATTGCATTTGGAGAATCCCAGGCTGAAAGTCAGTCTCTTTTAGGTTATCAGTTCTTTAAGGTTCTGGATGATAAACAGGTTGAGTACATTATTCTTGCTAAGGGAGATACAGATAGTACCTATACTGTGGGCAAGATGGCGGCATTCCAGATACAGAGTCTGCTTGTTGCATATAAGGAGAGATCCGATAAGGATAACTTCATCAAGAATCTTCTGCTGGACAATCTTCTTCTGGTTGATATTTACAACAGAGCTAAGAAACTTCACATCGATACTGATGTTAAGAGATGTGTATTTATCATAGAAACTAAGGCTGAGAAGGATAATAACGCTCTTGAGACTGTAAGAAATATATTCTCAGTAAAGACAAGAGATTTTATCACTGCAGTTGATGAGAAAAATATTATACTTGTTAAAGAGGTTAAGCCTACTGACACATATGATGATCTCAACAAGACAGCTGGAATAATCGTAGATATGCTTAGTACAGAGGCAATGATTTCAGTTCATGTAGCTTTTGGTACTATAGTAAATGAGATAAAGGAAGTATCACGTTCCTACAAGGAAGCTAAGATGGCTCTGGATGTAGGAAAGATATTCTACAGCGATAAGAACATAATCGCATACAGCAATCTGGGAATCGGCAGACTTATCTATCAGCTGCCTATACCTCTCTGCCGTATGTTTATAAAGGAAATATTTGATGGAAAGTCTCCTGATGAATTTGATGAAGAGACTCTTACTACTATTAATAAATTCTTTGAGAACAGTCTGAACGTTTCAGAGACCTCCAGACAGCTCTATATTCACAGAAATACTCTTGTTTACAGACTTGATAAGATTGAAAAATCAACTGGACTTGATCTGAGAGTATTTGAGGATGCTATTACATTTAAGATAGCGCTTATGGTAGTAAAATACATGAAATATATGGAAAGTCTGGACTTTTAATCATATCTGAATAATAAGATTTGATAAAAATCGTTAAGTAGACTATAATGTCATCCTGAGTTATTTGAAGGATTACAAAAATAAGAAGGACGTACAGTATCATGATAAAGATGGAAAATGTAACTATGAAATATCCTACGGGAACGGTTGCCCTGAATGATGTAAGCATTAACATCGAAAAGGGTGAGTTCGTTTTCGTAGTAGGTTCGTCTGGTTCCGGAAAGACTACATTTATCGAACTGCTTCTTAGGGAGTTGGTTCCTACAAAGGGACGTATCGAGGTTGCCGGATATGACTATAGTCGCCTCAGACCAAGCAGGATTCACAAGGTCAGAAGAAAAATCGGCGTAGTTTTCCAGAATTTCCGACTTCTTAATGATAGAACCGTTTATGAAAATGTTGCATTTGCGCAGAGAGTTGTTGAGACTCCGGCCAGATATATAAGAAGACAGGTTCCTGCAGTTCTTTCACTTGTGGGACTTGCAGATAAGTATAAGTCTTATCCAAGACAGCTGTCCGGTGGTGAGCAGCAGAGAGTTGCTCTGGCCAGAGCTCTAGTAAATAAACCTGACATCATCCTTGCCGATGAGCCTACAGGTAACCTGGACCCTAAGAATTCATGGGATATAATGAATCTTCTCGATGAGATTAACGCTAAAGGAACTACGGTAGTAGTAGTTACTCATAATAAAGAAATCGTTAACGTTATGAAAAAACGAGTTATTACATTAAAGAAGGGCGTAATAGTTAGTGACGTCCAGAAGGGTGGTTACGTCGATGAGGATTAGTTCGATAGGTTACAGCATAAGACAGGGTTCAAAGAATATCAGACGTAATTTGCTATTCTCCCTCGCATCAATTGGTACAATTGTCGCTTGTCTTTTCGTTTTTGGTCTATTTTATGCCGTTATAGTTAATTTCAGATCTGCCATGAAGAAGATAGAGAGTACTATATCTATTTCAGTATTCTTCAATGAAGACATTTCTAATGAAGCTATAAATCTTATCGGAGAACAGATAAAGACACGTAAGGAAGTAAATACTATAGATTATATTTCACCTGAACAGGCTTGGCAGGATTTCTCAGAACAGACTTATGATGATCCTGAAGCAGCAAGAGCCGCATTTGGTGATGATAACCCGCTTGCAAATTCAGCTTCTTACAAGATAACACTTCAGGATTCAAGTACGCAGGCTGATTTTGTTCAGTTCCTGGAAGGAATAGAAGGAGTAAGAAAGGTCAGCAGCTCCACATATACTGCTGATAGTATTTCAGCAATCAATGCATTTGTTGGTTACGCTTCCTTTGGTATCATACTGATACTGTTCCTGGTATCTATCTTCCTTATAAATAATACTATTATCATTGGTATTACTGTAAGACGAGAAGAGATAAAAATAATGAAGCTTATTGGAGCTACAAATGGTTTTGTAAGGGCACCATTCATAGTAGAAGGTATCATCATTGGTCTGATAGGATCAATCATTCCGCTGGTTCTTCTGTATTATCTGTATGATACAGTTATCAATTATATAGCAGGAAGATTTACCATACTTAAGAGCCTCTTTAACTTTACTCCATCTGTAGATATATTTAAGATACTTATTCCGCTCACTCTTGTGATCGGTATTGGAATAGGATTTTTCGGAAGTTTACTTACTACAAGGAAACATTTGAAAGTGTGAGAATGATATGAAAAACAGACGTTTCATAAGTCTTGTAATTCTTTCAATCGGTGCGGTTATGGCCGCTGGAGCTACCGGTGTGGCAGCAAAGGAGAGCGTGAAAAACCGGTCAAATGTATCATTTGAATACACCGCGTCACCGTCAGACAGTACTCCGGTAGAAAATACAGAAGCTTCTACTGAGGCTGCTACTGAAGAAAAGACAAAGAAGAAAAAACAGAAAAAGACTGAGACGACTACTCAGATATCACCAGTTTTGCCGAGTCAGCCAGTGGTTGATTCGGCTGAACTGTCTGCAATCACTGCTGAGTACAGTAAGACACTCCAGGAAAAGGTTGAACTTCAGGAGAAACTGAATCTTCTCATGGATAAACAGAATGGTTTTATCAGTAAACTTCATGAGATAGATGATATGATCATAGAATATCAGGATAAGATTGAAGATATTCAGGATAAGACTGCGAAGGTTCAAAATACTTTGGTGGTTCTTCAGGAGGACATCGAGAGAGCTCAGGAAGAGCAGGATGCCCAGTATGATCAGCTCAAAGAGCACATTAAAGAAGAGTATGAGAATGGAACTTATACTTATCTTGATGCACTTATGGATTCAGTGGACTATATCGATGTAGTCAATAAAACTGAATATATCCAGGCTGTTGATTCGTATAACAACAATATACTAGGTCAGCTGAGTGATTCAAAGCGAAGGCTTGAGGACAAAAAGGCTATGCTTCAGATGCTGGACAATGGTCTGTCAGTTCTTCAGACGGCATATATAGAGAAACAGGATGCTCTTGAACTTCTTTCACAGCAGAAGGAAGAACAGATAAATATGTTCCAGAAGAATATTGATGCAGCAAAGGGTGAGATGGCAGCCATTGAGGCGATAGAAGCGGAGCAGACTGCGAAAATCGCTCAGATAGAGGCTAAGTATAATCTTTCCTTTACAGTAGATGGACTGTACACCGGCCTTGTATATGATGGTGCAGATTTTCTATGGCCTATGCCTACAAGTACCAGGATATCATCATATTATGGACCTAGAGTTGCTCCTACAGCAGGTGCTACCACTTATCATAGGGGTATAGATATTGATTGTGGAATGGGAAGTGCCGTTATAGCTGCGGCAGCAGGAACTGTTATCTATACAGGATATCTGGGAAATGCAGGAAATGCTGTTATTGTTGATCATGGTAGTGGTATTTCAACCTGTTATTTCCACTTGTCTGCATTTGCATGTAAGGTAGGAGATTCGGTATCTGCCGGTCAGGTGATCTGTTTCTCAGGAAATACCGGAGTTTCAACCGGACCTCATCTACATTTCGCTGTAAGAGAAAATGGTGAGTACGTTAATCCTTTGAAGTATTATAAGAATGTTAAGGATAATTCTAAGGTCGCTAATACTGAAGGCGGTTCTCAGGATTAGGAGATAATAATGAAAAGAACTGATATAGTGATGACGAAATATAAAAAACAAATTCGAAAAATAGTATGTGGTAGTACAGTGGCTGCATTTATGATAGGAGCTCTGTCCGGATGTGGAGTGAGCAATGTAGCAGGTTCTGCCGGTGAAGATAGTTCGAGTTATGATTTTAATCTGTTTGGAGATAAAAAGGATGAAGAAACTCCTTCTGATAGTTCTGATGGTTCTGAGGATGGTCAGTCTGAAGGACATGAGAGTAACTTTGATATCTCTTCAAACGAAATGAAGGATAAAACCCAGGAGATAGAGAAAATCATAGATAACTATTTCTACTTCGATCAGGATGATGAAAAGCGTGAAGAGAGTTACTATGATGGTATCATGAAAGGTCTGGATGACCCTTATTCTGTATATTATACAAAAGAAGAATACGAGAAAATGCAGGAAGATGATAAGGGCGTGTTTGAGGGTATCGGTGCTACGGTATCCAAGGATCTGGAAAATGGTACTATTTATATAGTGAAACCTCTGGCAGGAAGTCCGGCAGAGAAGGCGGGTCTTCTTCCTGATGATGTAGTAGTTGCTGTTGATGACCTTGAACTTACTACTGATATGGAACTGGACTATGTGGTTGATCATATCAGAGGAGAAAAGGGAACGACTGTAGTCATGAAGATATACAGAGAAGGCGAAGAAGACTTCCTGGAGATTCCTATCGTAAGAGGAAAGATAGAGAACACTACAGTTTCTTATGAAATGCTGGATGACAGCATAGGTTATATAAGGGTAGAACAGTTTATAGATAATACTGCAGAGCTTTATAAAAATGCAGTAGATGATCTGCAGTCCCAGGGCGCAAAAGGTCTTGTGGTCGATATGCGAAGCAACCCAGGTGGTATTGTTACCGGTGTTATGGAGATGGTAGACTACATGGTTGCTGATGATGCTATGGCTAAGGGTGGCTCGAAACCAGGACTTCTTCTTGAAACCAAGAATAAAGACGGCAAAGTAATGGATGAGATGGTCTGTAAAGATGGACATAGTGTCGATCTTCCTGTAGCTGTACTTGTTAATGGAAATAGTGCAAGTGCTGCAGAGATTTACACAGGTTGTATGAAGGATTATAAACTGGCAACTATTATTGGAACTAAGACCTACGGAAAGGGAATAGTCCAGTCTGTTATCAAGCTTTCTGATGGTTCAGCTGTGAAGCTGACTATAGCGAAGTATTTTCTTCCTGGTGGAGAGGATATTCATAAAGAAGGAATTGAACCAGATATAGAGGTTGAACTGGAAGATACTCAGAGGAAGAAGGTAACGGTTGATCATAAAGATGATAACCAGCTTCAGGAAGCTCTGAAAACATTTAAATAAGTGAAACAACAGGGGCGGTCCTGCAACAGGTGGGGCTGTCCTTGTTTTAAATATAGCTTATCAGAAGCCGGTTTTCGCTTCTCATAAGGTGTAACATGGTGATTTTGGAAAATAATAATAGGAGGAAAATATGGACAGAGAACTGATAGTTGTTCTTGATTTTGGTGGACAGTATAATCAGCTGATTGCCAGACGTGTCAGAGAGTGTAATGTATATGCAGAGGTACATCCATACACTATTCCCATTGAGGAGCTTCGTGCTCTGAACCCCAAGGGAATCATATTTACTGGTGGACCGAATTCTGTTTTTCTTGAAACTTCTCCGAGTTATACTAAAGAAGTTTTTGATCTGGGAGTTCCAGTGCTCGGAATCTGTTATGGTTCCCAGCTTATGGCACATTTGCTTGGTGGAAAGGTGGCTACAGCACCTGTCAGCGAGTATGGACATACAAAGATATGTATAAGTAAGACAGATGAGGCTCAGACCGATGAAAGCAGTTTAATTTCTGATGAGAACAGCAGGAAGGCTGGAGCTATTAAGACTGAAAATTCTGCACTGTTTACAAATGTTCCTTCAAATCCTGTGGTTTGGATGAGTCATACTGACTATATCGCCGAGACTCCGGAAGGTTTTGAAATCACAGCATGGTCTAAGGATTGTCCTGTTGCAGCAATGGAGAATACTGAAAAGAAATTCTATGCTACCCAGTTCCATCCTGAGGTAATGCATACAGAGTACGGACAGGAAATGCTTCGCAATTTTGTTATGGAAATATGTGGCTGCAAGGGCGATTGGAAGATGGATTCCTTTGTTGAGACCACTATTAAAGCTCTTCGTGAGAAGATTGGAAACGGTCGTGTACTTTGTGCACTTTCCGGTGGTGTTGATTCTTCCGTTGCAGCAGTTCTTCTGTCTAAGGCAGTTGGAAAACAGCTGACATGTGTATTCGTAGATCACGGCCTTCTTCGTAAGGACGAAGGAGATGAAGTCGAAGCCATTTTCGGACCTAAAGGAAATTATGAGCTGAACTTTATCAGAGTTAATGCTCAGGAGCGTTTCTATCTGAAGCTTGCCGGAGAAACAGATCCAGAGAGAAAGAGACATATAATCGGAGAAGAGTTCATCCGAGTATTTGAGGAAGAGGCTAAGAAGATCGGTGCGGTTGATTTCCTTGCACAGGGAACTATCTATCCGGATGTTATAGAGTCAGGACTTGGAGATTCAGCAGTAATCAAGTCACATCATAATGTAGGCGGACTTCCTGACTATGTTGATTTTAAGGAAATAGTTGAACCTCTCAGGATGCTTTTCAAGGACGAGGTTCGTAAGTGCGGACTTGAGCTTGGAATACCTGCATATCTGGTATTTCGTCAGCCATTCCCGGGACCTGGCCTTGGAGTACGTATCATAGATGATATAACAGCTGAGAAAGTAAGAATAGTTCAGGAGGCAGATGCCATCTACAGAGAAGAAGTAGATGCAGCTATCTCAGATGGTGTGATCAAGAATCCGCCAAACCAGTACTTCGCAGCTCTTTCAAATATGCGTTCAGTTGGAGTAATGGGTGACTTTAGAACCTTCGATTACGCCGTTGTACTTCGTGCAGTCAATACCTCAGACTTCATGACAGCAGACTGCTGTGATATACCATTTGAAGTACTTCAGAAGTGTATGACCAGAATCATCAATGAAGTTAAGGGAGTAAACAGAGTAATGTACGACCTGACGAGTAAACCTCCAGGAACTATCGAGTTATTATAAAGTATGAATTAAAGAAGGTTCTATTCATAAGATCTTTAAGATGTTAGAACTATTAATGACTCT
>CACZOE010000285.1 GCA_902782695.1 uncultured Lachnospiraceae bacterium
GCCTCTATCTCCTTGCCATCTGTAAATATACCTTCATTGGTACTTATCTTATGAGGAATCAGAGCTATGTCGTATTTCTGGATCAGATCTGGAGATATATCCGCCACACTATCAGTAGAAATAATGATTTCTTCCTTTCTGTCATGATCTTTAAGCCATGACATACTTTCCTCGACGATTTTATCGTCTGAATATAAAGCGTGAACTAACTCCTCCGGCAGCAGCCTCATACACTCATTTTCCAGAGCCTCACCACTGGTGGGCTTTACCAGATAACCATCAAAGCCCTCTGACATATAAAGCGTCCTGCTGTCACTACCCGCATTTGCAGTAAGCGCTACAGTTTTGGCTTCCTTGCAGAGACCACCTACCTGGTTCTTTATCCTGTGCAGACACTCTATTCCATCCATCTCGGGCATGAGATGATCCAGGAATATAAGATCATATTCATTCTGAAGTGTTTTTTCAAGGGCCTCTTCACCACTGATGGATGTATCTATCTGCATTTTTGTTTCACGAAGCAGCTTTGACACAACCAGAAGATTTGAAGAATTATCATCCACAACCAGAACCCTTGCCTCAGGTGCATCAAATTTTCTCTTATATGAAGAATGATATTCAGATGGATTTCTGGACTCAGCATTTAGGAATCTGTCTCCTGTCAGCTGTTCCCCGGCCACTTCCTGAGGGATGTCTATAACAAATGTAGAGCCACTGGTATATACACTATTGACTGTAACGGTTCCATCCATCATCTCAACCAGCTGTTTTACTATAGAAAGTCCCAGACCAGTTCCCTCTATATGCTTAAGTTCGGAACCATCCACTCTCTTAAATGCGTTGAAAAGATATGGGATACTCTCCTTCTTTATTCCTATACCCGTATCTGTAACGGTAAATGTAACATTTCCCTTTTTGGCATCCTGCCTTTTATACTGGACCGAAAGTGTAATGGACCCCTCCATGGTATATTTGATTGCATTATTCAGTATATTGATAAGTATCTGTTTTATTCGGACTTCATCACCTATCAGTTCCATAGGAAGCTCCGGGTCCACATCCATATGAAAGCTGAGGTTTTTCTCCTTAGCTCTCATCCAGAACATACCTACTATCTCTGAGATCATATCTCCCATATTGTAGGGTTCTATGGACAGCTCCATCTTTCCGGATTCTATCTTTGACATATCCAGGATATCGTTAATGAGATGAAGAAGTATTTTACTCGCAGCCCTTACATTATTCGCATCCTCTGCCACTTCATCGGATATATCCTCGCGAAGTATCATTTCATTAAGACCTATGATAGTGTTGATAGGCGTTCTGATCTCATGGCTCATACTTGAGAAAAATGTACTCTGCGCCTTGCTAAGTTCATCGATTTCCTTTCTCTGTTCCTCAGAACGATGATATGCCTCACTCAGAATCCTGACCTCAAACTCGATAAGCATACAGACTAGAACACAGACAAGGATAGCAGAAATAAGTGTATCCTGAAATACCATTTCCTGCGTATGCTGACTGATCATTTCAGGATGCAGATACTGCAGGGCAAAACATGCTATTATTACCAGGATATTTGATATAGCCAGGAACCACCTCTTCCTGCCCGTTATGATCATACAGGTGAAAACCGCGCAAAAAATGAACCAGATAGGGGAGCCACCATTTATTCCACCACCTGTAATAAAGGTTATCGGCATTACACCATAAATCAGAATAATTGCAACAATAGTAGCGCACAGCTGTACCCTGTTAAACCTGAATGCGATAAATGCCAATATTCCGAATACTACAAATGCTATCGCCATGGTGAGAATATCTTCCTTGCTTTCACCGATAACGATTCCCACAATAGTAATTATAAAAAGAGCAGACATCGCTACTATTGTAAGCAGAATCAGCATTCTTTCCTGCGGATCCTTATTCTGGTCTATAAGACCGGATATCCATTTCCTGAAACGCATATATACCTCCGAATTGTGTCATGCACAACCGTCAATAAAAGTTTAAAACAACTAGTTCTCATCTTCTGGGAAGAATTCCAGAACCTCATCCTCATCTTCATATCCATCAGCTGTCACTTCAGACTTACCATCTTCATCTGTTTTAGCTTCGTCCCTTACTCTTTTTATCGCCTCCACAACTTTATCGTACTCACTTACTACAAAGTCATGATTCTCTGCAACATAGCTGATATCATCTGCTTTTGCAGCAAGCTCCAACGCCTTCGCCTTCGTAGAGAGCTCCTCGGCTCCAATCATAAGAGATGTACTTTTCAGAGCATGTGCGATAACAGCATAATTCTTAAGATCCTTTTCCTGTAAATATTCAAACATTTTCTCCCGCTTCTCGGGAGCCTCATCTGCATACTGCTCAAGAAGGGATGCATACAGCTCCTCATCAAATTCGCAGAATTTTTTTCCTACATTTACATCTATACCTACAGACTTTAAGGTTTTCTCCGGATTTATGGTGTCCTCATCACTTGCTTTCGCAGCATTTGCTTCAGATAGCTCCGTCACCTCAGATGCCTCACCGGCTTCGACTGATTCTGGTCCTTCTTCCTCAGTTTCCTCTCTTGAAACAGTCTCATAGGTTATCATGGAGATAGGAAGTACATGTTTTAATACTCTTTCCAGTTCTATAAGCTCGATTGGTTTACTTACAAAGCCGTCAAAACCTTCTGCTATAAACATTTCCTTAGCTGTACTGAGAGCATTCGCTGTAAGAGCTATAAAGAAATAATTCTTCATTTTTTTAGCGCCCTCATAACGTATGAGCTTCATGGTCTCAACGCCATCCATTCCAGGCATCATATGATCCATGAATATGACATCGAAATCCTCCTGGCGGCACATTTCCACTGCTTCCATTCCGGAGTTAGCAGTTTTAACCAACATTCCATACCTACGAAATACGCCTTTTGCCACGCTCAGGTTCATAGGTTCATCATCTACGACAAGTGCCTTAACACCCTTACAAAGCATTCTGATCTCAGGATTTTTCGCCAGACTTCTGTCCGAATTAAGTATAGCCACTACCGGAATACAGTAGAACGGCTTCTGCATAACCTGAGCCATGGAGCCCTGTGGCAGTTCAAAGGAATCTCTTGCCACTACAACCACCTGAAGCCTTGCAGCCAGTGATTCCAGATATTCATGGCAGGCTTCATATTCTTCATCGGATATGAAAAGATGTGTCAGCTCTACCTGCTCTAAAAGCTTTTTCAGATCTTCCACATTATCCACACGATGCATGGTAGTCTTCAGACCTCTTACTATATTCAGAATCATCCTGTTATAGAATTCTCTAACATTAGGATCCTTATATTTTGCGAAATTAAGGAAGGCTCCAAGACTAAGCTTTGAGTGATCTGCTACAGCCATACATCTGCCGTCATCAACAACCTCCTGAGGTATGCTGACTCTGACTGTAGTGCCCACACCCTTTTTACTGGTGATATTTATAAATCCGCCAAGAGCACGTACAAAGCCGGAAACAATAACCATAGATATTCCCAGTCCGCCTGATCTGATCACTCTGCCTGATTCAGCCTGATAGAAACGATTATAGATTCTGTCCAGCTCATCCTTTGACATACCGACACCGGTATCTGTGATCTCGATGCACAGATTTACACCATATTCCTGCTTTACAATGCTTAGATTTACATATACACCGCCTTCTTTGGTATACTTCAGACCGTTATTAATCAGATGGTACAGTATCCTTCTGAGCTTCACTGCATCACCCTTCAGAACCACCGGAATCTCTGCATCAACATCAATTACCAGCTCGATATTTTCCGGCATGATTGGTCTTAGTTCACTTACCAGATCATTCAGCACGGATGCTATCATGTAGTTTCCTTTATTTACCACCAGATTATCCATTTCTACTTCAGAATAATCCAGAATATCTCCCACCTGGTCGGCCATCCTGTTTCCTGCATTGATGACCTCATCCATATTTCCCCTGATTTCCTTATCTGTCTCTTTATCCAGCATGACACTTGTAATTCCAAGGATAGCATTTATAGGGGTACGAAGCTCATGAGAAAGATTTGCCATAAAGGAGTTCATCCTTCTGGTGCTTTCATTCAGTTCCGCTATACGTTCATCAGTTTTTCCAAATATAAGTGCCCATCTACGAATTATGGTCCGGGCAAGCCAGCCTGCCAGAAACATAAGTCCTATATGCAGAATCGTTCTTGATACTACCAGACTGTTCCAGACATCACCATGAATTACCATTAGTACTATGTCATAGATAAGAGTTATATAATAGGTGATCTGACATATATAGATAATCCCGATCTCACCCGTAGTGGTAAAAATCATAATGATTATCATCATAAGAAGGCCCATGTCGTAGGCGCTTGTAACGTGAATTCCGTAAAAGAAAAAAGATGCCATCATCAGGAGAGCATAGATCCATATCCTTACTCTTTCTGATGTGAACTGTGTAATATGGAGACCCCAGCTTAGCAGCAGCGCTACAAAAACAAGCGGGATAGCCCACAGTTCCCATGACATCAAAACAGTCTCTACGATGAGACCACCGCAGAGAGCTGTATAACTTAAAAGTATCATAAGGGGAGATGTCTGAAATATCTCCCCTGTTCCATTTTTCTTAGCCATTAGACCAGCCCCACAAAATACCTGCTTCACACTTTAGCAGAATAATACTTA
>CACZOE010000286.1 GCA_902782695.1 uncultured Lachnospiraceae bacterium
AACAGCTTCTCTGATAGCCTCAACCGGAATCTCAGGAGTTTCCACCCTTTCGAATCCTATAATATCAGCCTTCCAATCCATAGCATCGACAATATACTGTTCACAGATTTTGCTCATTCCAATAATAGAAATACTGATAGTCATTCTATCGGAAGATAAATGCGCAAAGCCTCTCTGGCTATGTCCATAAGAACAGAGTCAGCGAGATTTTTATTATTCAGGAATTGCTATCTTTAAATTTCTTTTATTCATTCGCTACTCCTTCTTTTGTAAGCACATGTGTACTAAAATCTAATCATCGGTATTTCCATAAAAACTCAGGATATAAAATCACGCACTAAAAAACTACCTATTATTTTATCATTAACAAATAGGTAGTTCTATAACTTAATTCAAATATAATCTTTATAATTTTACAATTCTATAAAAATAATCAAAAGATTATCCTCATTCGCTAGCATTTACTCCGGTTTCTTAAATCCGCAGTCGCTGCAGTATTTTCTGTCATTCTTGCAACCACATTCCGGGCAGAACCAGGTCTCTGTTACTGTGTTATCCTTAGAAAGATCATTTTCAGAATTGTCGGTATCACCAGTATTGCCCGTATCGCCAATATTACTTGGATCATCAGGATCATAAGAATTATTTGCATCTGGATCATATTCCATGCTATTTCTTGATTTTACTGAAAGTGTCACATCATGGGCAGGCATGGTGAATGTGAAAACATATCCTTTGCTGCTGTCAAAGGCCTGCTTCAGGTCCACATCTTCACTATCTGTGTAAAAGCTATAATCTGTATCTGTTGCAAATATATCATAGTATGCAGTTACTTCTTCGCCTTCTGAATAGCGAGTCTTGTCTGATTTAAAACCATATCCATCAAATTCAAGTTTATACATAATCCCTCCTTCCGAATCTGATGCCAGAGAATCACAGTAATCCTCAAATGCAGTCTCTGTGTCATAGGAATCAAATGTAAACTGCTGATACTTAGATTTATCATTTGTCCAGTAGAGATACAGCCATGGACCTGAACCACCTGATTCAGATGACTCTTCTCTCGCCTTAACCACACCACCATCTAGAAAATCATAAAGTTTTGACCACTGTTCTTCAGATAGCTCCATAGTTCCGGTTCTTGTGGTGTCCTCCTCGGTAGCTGGTCCATAATCATTTTTTCTTTCTCTTTTCTCATGAAAGAACATATGCTTTCCGTCTTCTACATATATTCTATACCTCTGATAGAAAGCATCATAATTTATATTCTCAACAGTATAATAGAAATCAGTGATATCACCATTCTGGATATCTTCTCCGACAACATATTTTTTTGAAAATGATATTCCCGTGGGTTTCACTTCCGTATCCTCCCCTGAGCCGCAGCCTGTCAGCAGAAACATTATTATAAAGAGACTTATTACGCCCTTTATAATCCCCCCGATATTATACTTATAACTATCTATCATTCAATGTAATCCCCCACTGTAAAGAATTCACCTTTTTTACCATTTTCATCAATGAGCTGAACAGTGAACAGGTTGATTCCTTCTTTTTCAGGATGAGCAGTATTGATTCTGGTCTGATAATATCCAAATTGATCATATACTGTTCCCTTATCTGTTTTAACCTTGCTGTAATTTATTGATAAATGAGAATCATATATGTTTCCATCCTTATCAACTCCCATACCTTCACCTGGAAATGAAATACTTTTATAGCTTATTACTTTCCCATCGATATGATCAAAGAAATCTTTCCATTCGCTTTCAAGATTATGAGTCTTTTTAACATCCTCTGAAAACAGCTCCACCAGACTATCAATATCTTCATTCTTTACATATTCGAAAATCTGTTCTGCTTCTTTCCTTGCAAGCTTCTTTGGATTTGTCCGCTCAAGATCTGCACTTATACCACACCCGGATAGCAAAGCCAAGAATAAACTTATAATCACAGTTAGAACATTATATTTTTTTATCACCCTGTTTTTCACACTAATACTTCCTGTTCATCAATAGCTTTATTTTAACAAACATAACCACTGCAACATATATAATCATATGAAGAAAGATTAAAAGGGTCCCTGTAGGACTGAATACATCCGTATCTGCAACCATTTCAAGTCCATCAACTATAGGTGGACATATTATATTTATAAACCACAGAAATGAAAACTTCTCTATAATCGGGATCTTACATGCAGCCACAACAGATACAAAAATAAGCCCGGTGAGCATTTCTCTTTTTCTTACAAATATTCGGTGATGAAATATATCACCAAGCGACACACCTAAAAATCCACTTCCAATTATCAAAAGGCCTCCAAAGATAATATCTCTACTCTCCAGGGGTCTACTAAATAAATTTGGACGCATAACCAGTTTTATTATCGGAAATACGATAATTACTATAGCATAAAAAAGTGAAATTGTAACAAGAATCATTTCTCTTGACATATAGTATCCTAGCTCGGATTTGCTATGAAGAAGAAATATTTCTTCTTGTACATCATTTTCTTTAATTTGTATACTCATTGCTATATATGCACATAAAACAAAAAGAAATAAACCAGAAATCAGAAAACTTCCGCTTACCTCAACAGGTGGAAAGCTGTACATTATTTCCAGAAATGCTAAAACAGCAATTGTAGGAACGATCAGAATCGAACTCTTTAACACCAGCATCATTCTTAATTTATATAAATTCATTATATTTTTCATTTCACTGTGCACCTAACTTCCCCTTATTTATCACATAAACCTTATCAGCCAGTTCATCCATCAAATGTTTTTCATGACAGGACATAAACACTGTAACACCCTGTTTCTTAAGGTCTTTTATCTTGCTGATAAAAACTTCCTGTGAATCCGTATCCTGACCAGACAGAGGTTCATCCAGAAGAATGACATCATGCGGAGCCATAAGCGCCTGAATAACTCCAACCTTTTGAAGGCTTCCCTTTGACATATCATTCATCTTTGTAAAAACCATATCTTCAAGAAAAAAATCATGAATGAGTTTATCCACCTTCGATATAGGTACACCTTCCATCGCTGCAACAGTTTTAAGATATGTATACATTTTAATGTCTGTCCCCGGATATTTCTCAGGGACATAGGAGAAACCTATCTTTTTATGATAGGTAACCTTGCCCTTACTGGTTTTAGCCAGTCTCGCAAGAATTCTTAACATAGTACTTTTACCACAGCCATTATGCCCTGCAAATGCTATGGCTTCTCCAACAAAAAAATCATGGGAAACATCATCAATGACAGTATTCCCATTATACGATTTGGTTACATTTTCGAGTGTTATCAGCTTTTCCATAAATACTTCCTTCGATTGAATTTTCATATCCCGCCCGGATACCTTCACAAAATCCCGGACCCATCTTCAAACTTTACTATATAAAAGAATCCTTATTGCATCAAACAAAATGAGCCAACAGGAATACACCCATTGACTCACTTTACTTGAATATCCACATTGACTCATTCTACAGGAATCTCCCCATCGACACACTTTACATGATGATACCTATCAACTCATTCCACCAGTCCAAAGCCCTTCGCTATGCCATATGCATCGGCTTTCGCCCACTTAGTAGCAAGGTCCGTATTCATTGCAGCATATCTCACCTTTGGTACGGAATGATAGCCATGTTCTATTATCATTCCCGGAACTCCAACATTACTAGCTCCCCGAAGCACGCCATATCCATCTTGTCCACGACTGTTCAGACGATAGCATACTGTCCCGAGAACACCTTCACTGTCATTATATGCCCCAGTCCACTTTAAAATGCTTTGTCTTGTTCTTGTGACAAATCTTTTATTCTTACTCAGCCCAGCCTCGTAGTTCTCTTTTGTTACTGCCCTACCTATCTCATTGGCCATATACATATATCTCTTATATTGTCTGGCTTTCTGATTCATGAAAACAATAGTCTTATTCAGGCCAATACTCTGATTAAAGGTCTTATGACCATTTGCATTTTCACCATTCGAATTTGTATGAAGCGAAACAAAAAGGTCGCAGCCCTTTGAAAACTCGCCTCTCAAATAAATGTGATTATAATCATCAAGAACTTTATTCTTATATCCTGATACAGTGATATTCTTTCCTTTTCTTGTCATTTTAACCTGGATGCCATAAGCTTCAAGCTCCTTCTTAAGCTCCTTGGCAACCTTCAGCGAAAACTCACCTTCAGAATATCCGTAACTCT